>CAMDKT010000024.1 GCA_945900935.1 Candidatus Sulfopaludibacter sp. SbA3
CTCGTCTGGTCAACCTTGATCTTTGTTCATTTACGGACAGTCGGCTACTTGAGACTCGAAGGAATAAATGCCGCCTCACCGCCGAATAGTAACAACCACCGGATCGCTCTGTTCCGCGCGCAGGATGGACCGAACCTGGACAACCGCCGGCCCCGGCGGCAGGTTTTCCGGGATCTGCGCGGAGATCTGACCGTCGGAGGTCTGGAGCAGCGGGAGCGGCAGTTCGTTCATGACGACGCAGGAGCCGCCGAGTACGGTTGGGGCGGGGATGCTCGACGCCGTGGCGGCGTTGGCCAGGCGGAGCCCGTTGATGGTGACGAAGCCGCCGGGGCGGAGGTTGGGCGTTCCGTCTTCACTGTTGACGACGCCGCGGTTGCCGACGGTGATGGCCGGACGCGGCGCGGTGCCGGTGGGGTAAACCGGGATGACGCTGAGGCCGCTGACGCCGATGGTGTAGGCCATGTTTTGGTCGTCGACCAGGATTTGGCGGGCGGGCGTATTGACGCGGGCCGCGCCGAAAACGCTGAATTGCGGATTTTCAGGAGCGATGGCGATGACCGTTTCCGAGCCGGTTTGAATGTTCACCATTTCGAGCGTCGCGCGGGCATCGTCGCGCGTGACAGCGGTGAGGTTTTGCCGGACCGGAGTCGTCATGCGCAGGAAAATATTATCGCTGAGGGCGTAGACGCTGGCGACGTTGCGCTGCCCGTTAGAAACGATCGTCTGCGTGGGCGGTTGGCCAGGGGCCGGAGGCGCGCCGAACTGGGTGATGCCGGGACGTTCCGTGCCGCCTATGACGGCCAGCGACGGACTTAGGATGAGACCGTTAGCGAGGAAATACGATCCGGCGGGGCCGGAACTGGTTGGGCCGAAATAGGAAACAGGCGCTTGATCGTAGAGCTGGCGCGAAGCCGTATAGGCGTCGGCGATGGCGTCGTAGAGATAGGCGTTCGCATTGCCTGCCATCGTCAGGATGTACTCGCCGCCGGGCGAGGCGACCATCGAGATAGGGCCGCCGATCGTAACGGGGGTGATGGGGTTGGCGGGGCGAACAGTCGCCTGATTGCCGATCAAACGCCAGAAGCTGCCGTTGGACATCATAAACTGCAAGCCGGAGAGCCCGTAGGCCATGGTGAGCGGCCGAACCGGCGCTTGCTGGCCAATGCGCGGGATGGCGGGGAAGTCCACCTTTCCCGAGATGGTGAATGAGTCCAGATCAATGATGTCGATGGACTCGCCGCCCGTGTTGCCGACGTACAAAGTCTGGGCGTCGGGCGTCATGGCCATGGAGTGGGGCAACTGGCCGACTTCCAGCGGCGCCAGGAACCGCTGGGCCTTGGTGTCGAAAACTTCAATGCGATTGAAGCCCGAGTTGGTGATGTAGATGCGGCCGCGCTTGGAGTCCAGGATCATGTCAAAGAGGCCCTCGTTGTTGTTGAGGGTGACAGGCAGCGGGTAAATGATGCCGCGCTGGTCGCGTTCCCGGTAATTCATGTAGACCCGAATGGCGTTGGGGAAATTGATGGCGTCGAGCGACTGGAGACTGATGTTGAGTGCCGCGCCGTTGCCGCCGCCGGCGTTGGTGAACAGGTTTGTGCCGGGTTGACGGACGACACCGCTGCGGCCTGGCTCCATGGTGAAATTGATGGTGGAGGGGACGACGCCGGTGGTCTGCTGCATGACGAGCGCGGTGGTTGTATTGGGGATGCTGAAAGTGAGGCGGCCTTTACCGAGATTGCCGATCTTGACCGCGGCTTTGGCTACGCCTTTATTGCAGTTGTCAACTGCCAGGAAAACTTGCGTGGTTTCGGGCTGGAGGATGGGGTAATCGTACAGGGCGCCGATGGGAAGATAGAGGAGACCGGACTCGGAGACGGCGAAAATATGGTCGCCGTCCTGGGTGGCTTTCATGACGCCGAGGATCGACTCCCGGAGCCGCAGACCGAGGCGAACGCTTAAGTTATTCGGTCCGCCCACGTAAAGCACATTCGAGACCGGGCGGGCCGTGGTCGCCGCCGTGTTGAAGGCGCTATAGAGAGTGCGGCCGTCCTGCGAATAGGCGGTGCCGCCGAGATTGCGTTGGACATTGAAACCCGGATTGAAACCGTTGCCGATGAAGAAGGGGAAATTGGCGGTGCTCATCTGCGCGATGACGGCCAGCGAGGCGGTGTCGTAAAGCGTCGAACCAGCCATAAATTTGCTGCCATCGGGCGACATGGAGAGAATCGTCGATTGGCCGGTGACGGTGCGGTTGCGGATCACGGTTCCCGACGCGGTTTCGTAGACGAAGAGAGTGGTCTGCGCGGTGTTGGCGTTTTGGTTGATGGCCACCATGCCAACGATGAAGTTGCCATCGGGAGTGGTGATGAGGCGGCCGGGAAAGGCGGTGGCAGGGCGACCGGCGAAGACGGCGGGGAGCGGGGCGGGAGTGGTGATGGTCGGGGGATTCGGGATAGAGAAAATCTGCTGGCCGGAGCCTTGGGTACGATCGAAGAGGAGCAGGGTATTGAGCGCATTGTTGGCTCCGGTGCCCTGCGTGGTGATGAGGACGCGGCCATCGGCGCCGACGGAAACGCCCTCGGGTTTCGCGGGCAGGCTGACGGTGTTTATGACCGAGTCCGAACCGAGATCAATGACGCTGAGCGAGGCGCTTTGCGTGTTTGACACGTAAAGAAACGCGTGATCGGGGGCAAGCGCGGCGGCGAGAGGGAAATTGCCGACCGTGATGCTCTTCATGAGCTTGCGCTCGCTGAGGCTGAGCACGTCGATGCGATTCGCCGTCGAGTTCACTGTATAGATTCGGCCGCGCGCTTCGTCGAGCACGATATCAGAAGGCGTTCCGCCCAGATTCACAACGCTGCCGAAGCTGGCGCCGGTGGTTTGCGCGTGTAACGCCGAGGCCAGAAGGGTGACGGAAATCCCGAGCCGAAAAATTGTTGTTTGCAGGAACATAGCCAATTCGCTAGTCTAACCCTTACACAGTTCGAAAGTTCCTTGCCCTGGCGCAACAAAATGCGAAGGGATGGGTTCAACGGAGGTCCACAGCCACAAGTGACAGTTAAATTGTCGATCAAGAACAGCAATCGGAGCAGTGTTGTCGCGACGAACGCCGATATTGCCGATACGAGCCAAAAACGAAGGACTGGATTGTTAAAACATTCTAATCTTGCTGCCGGAGAGGGGTTGTGGATTGTACCCTGCGAAGCAGTACATACATTTGGAATGAAGTTTCCGATTGATGTGCTGTATTTGAACAAGCAGAAAAAAGTGTTGAAAATCCGGGACAATATGAAGAAATCGCGCATGTCGTTGTGTTTGCGGGCACACTCGGTGCTGGAGTTGCCAGCGGGGTATGCGGCCCAGACCGGTACCGTGGTGGGCGACCAGTTGGAATTCACGAAGCACACGGTGGACGCCGGATGAAGCTGATTTCGACAATGGTTGCGGCAGGACTTTTGCTGGGCGGTTGCGCGTCGAAGAGCCGGGTGAGCCGGGTGACGGTGCCTGGGAATTCGCTGCAGCCGGTGATGCGGCGTCAGGTGTTGAACGCGGTTGACGCGGGGGAAGGGAACCCGCGCGTGCGAAATTTGCGTGAGCGAATGGCGGAGAAGCCGAAGAACGTGCGACTGCGGCTGGAGTTGGCGGCGGAATATTCCCGGACCGGGTATCCGGAACTGGAATTGGAGCACTTGCGATTGGCGGTGGAGCGGTTCCCCGAATCGGAAGCGGCGGTGGTGGCGTTGAGCCGGGCGTTGGTTCGGGTACATCGGCCGGGCGAGGCGGAGAAGCGGTTGAACGAGTTTTTGGCGAAGCGGGATAAACCGTCGGCCAATGTGTTGTCCTGGGCAGGAATCGTGCAGGACGGATTGGGCAAGTGGAAAGACGGGGAGCCGCTGCACCGGCGGGCGGTGGAACTGGCGCAGGGACGGGATGCGCTGCACAACAATTTGGGATATAACTTGTTGATGCAGGGTCGAAAAGGCGATGCGGCCGAGGAGTTCCGGCGGGCGCTGGATCTGAACCCGCTGTCGGAAACCGCGCGGAACAATTTGGGCTTGTCGTTGGGTGACCAGCCGGAGGCGGCGATCACGCAGTTTCGTCAGACGGCGGATCTGGCGGTGGCGCATAATAATTTAGCGGCTTATCTGTATGAAAAGGGCGATGTGGCGGGAGCGCGCAAGGAGTTGGAACTGGCGCTGGAATACCGCAAGGACAGTCCGAAAATTTTGGAAAATCTCCGCAATCTGGCGGCGCTGGACGGCATGCCGATTCAGATGCCCCGGACGGAGCAACATTCATTTTGGAGAACGTTCGCTCGCGGGTTGAAACACGCCTTCGTCGCGGACGAGGCAAGAAATTCGACCGGAATCGCGGACGCGGGCCGGTAAGCTAAAGAGGAACACTATGATCAAACAATTCATGTTGCGCGTTTGGAACGAAGAACAGGGGCAAGACCTGGTGGAATATGCTCTGATCGTCGCGGCGGTCGGGCTGGCGCTGATCACCACGGTGAACCAGTTGTCGACGGCCGTTGTGTCGCTCTATTCGAGCATCACGCAGGGCTTGACCAGCATCGGCGCGTCGGGTCAGTAATTTTGCGGATGGAGCCGCGCAAGCCCGCACGAGCGACGGTGTGGCTCCTTCCTGATTTGGCGCTAGCGCTGGCGCTGTTCACGGTTTTTTATGCGTTTGCCATCTACCGGGCGCCGGAGCAGTTGTTCCGGGACTCGGATACGGGTTGGCATATTCGCACGGGCGAAGGCATTCTTAGGAATTTGGCCGTGCCGCGCGTAGACCCGTATTCTTTTTCGCGGCCCGGCGGGGAATGGTATGCGTGGGAGTGGGCGGCTGACGCGGCCATGGGCGCGGCTCACCGTGGGGCGGGGTTGGCGGGCGTCGCGGTGTTGTATTTAGCCGCGATCGGATTCTGCACTTGGCTCTGGGTGCGGTTGCATTGGGCGTGCGGGTCGAACTTTCTTCTGGTCTGTTTATTGGCCTCGCCGATGTTGATGGCGGCGCAACTGCATTGGCTGGCGCGGCCGCACGTATTCGGGTGGGTGTGGCTGCTGCTGACGTTGTTACTGTTGGAAACGGGGCGGATGCGCTGGTGGCTGGCGTTGGCGATTTCCGTGGTTTGGGCGAACACGCACGGGTCATTTTTTCTGCTGCCGGTGTTTTGTTTCATTTATGGCGTGGGATGGCGGGTCTTTGCGGTGGCGGCGTTCGGATCGCTGGTTAACCCCTATGGCTGGGCACTGCACGTACATTTGGTTCGGTATTTAGGCGATACGGAGTTGCTGAGCCGCGTGGCGGAGTTCCAAAGCTTCAACTTCCATAGCGAAGGGGCGTGGCAGATTGGCGCGCTGATGCTGATCGGCATGGGCGGCTTCGTTTGCGCGTTGGCTTGCGGCCAGTGGCGCAGGGCTTGTGTCCTGTTACTGCTTTGCGCAATGGCGCTGCGTAGTGCGCGCGGCTTGCCGGTATTGGCGTTGGCGGGGCTGCCATTGGCGGGGGGAGCGATTACGGCGGCGCTGGTGCGGTGGCCGTTTTGGCCGGAACTGGGCCGGCGGGCGTTCGCCTACGGGGAACGGCTGCGAGCGCTGCAGGCGCCCTTAAAAGGGTGGGCTTCGGCCGCGGTATTAGCAGTGCTGCTTGGATTGGCGGTGGCGGGAAGTAATCCGGGGTTTCCGGCGAACGAATTCCCAGTGGCTGCCGCTGCGCATTTGCCATCTGGCGGAAAAGTATTGGCTCCGGACAAGTACGGGGGGTACTTGATTTACCGCTTTGATGGGGCGCGAAAGGTGTATTTCGACGGCCGCAGCGACTACTATGGCGCGGCCTTCCTGAGGGAATACGTGGCCATGCTGGAACTGCGGCCGGGATGGGAAAAAACGCTGGCAAATCAGGGATTCACTCATGCGTTATTGCCCGTGCGATACTCGCTCGCCGGGGCGTTGGAAAAACACGGTTGGCGCAAGCTCTATAGCGATGCGACTTCGATATTATTGGAACGAAACTTTTAGCGCTATGCTGTGTTGTTACGATAGCAGGAAGGCCTCCGTGTCCGCGCCCCTTGGCGTAGCGGAAACGGGTGTGTTTCAGAGCAAGGATTTTCGATGGATCGCCAAAAACTACTCATGATCTTTGGAGGCGCATTTGCCGCCGCCGCGCTGCTGACGTGGTTTTTGTATTCGCAAACCGTTGCGCCGAAGCGGGAAAAGATGGTAACCGTGCTGGCGGCCAGCGCCGATTTGCCGGCCGGGACGCGGATGCAAAAAGTCCATCTGAAAAAGATTTCGATTGCGCAGTCGACCGCGCCACGGGCGACGGTATCCGAAGAGGGTTTGGCGCTGGACCGCGCGCTGTTGTATCCGGTGACGCAGAATGAACCGATTCTCTCCACGCGTTTGTCGAGCGTGACGGGTGCCGATGGCATCGCTTCGCTGATTGAACCGGGCAAGCGAGGCGTGAGTGTCTCGGTAGCCGACTCGGCCAGCGCGGGCGGGTTGATCCAGCCGCGGGCGCATGTGGACGTGCTGTTCACGAAGACTGGCTCGATGGCGGAAGCGGTGACGTCAACGGTGCTGGAAGACGTAATTGTCTTGTCGATTGGGCGCAACGTGGAAGCAGCGGGAGCGGTAGCCGCGACTGCCCCCGCCGGCGCCACGGCCGCCCCCTCAACCGGTAACCGTTCGGTGACGCTGCTGGTAACGCCGGAGCAGGCGCGTGTGTTGGAGTTAGCGAAAAATCAGGGCAAAATCAGCTTGTCTCTACGCAACCCGAAGGACTCCGGGAAGAGCGATGAAGTGCTGTCGACAACGTCGGAAACGATCGATCCGGGGCTGATGCTGCGGACCGCGAAAGCTCGGGCGATGGCGACAGGACGGATGCCGCCGCGCGCGTTCATGAATGTCCCGAATCTGAAAGACGATAAGGCCTGGGCCGCTCTGGTGGGAGAAGACCCTTCGCAACAACGTCCGCCAGTGGCCGTGAGGCCGGCCGTGGAGAAGAAAGAACCGCCCAAGCCAAGGGCGGTAATCGATGTCTTCCGTGGGGACAAACACGTACAGGAAACATTCCAGGATTAACCGCTGCCAACTCCAAACCACACATGAAAAATATTTGTCCTTCTTTTCCGCTGGCAGTGCTCACTTTAGCCGCGGTTGGTATCGTAGTGACCGCCCAAACCGCGCCGCCCCGCGAGATGACACTCATCATCGGCCGCGGCGAATTAGTCCAATTCTCCAATGACATTAAGACCGTGGCGGCGTCGGAACCCAAGATCGCCGATGTTTCCGTTGTCTCCCCGCGAGAGGTGATGATCAACGCCAAGGGCTTGGGTAAATCGACCGTTATTGTTTGGGAAACCGGCGGCGCGACTCGCGGTTATAACATTTCTGTCCAGCCCGATTCGATGGAATTCGACCTTGTGAAGCAATCGATCAAGGAAGCGATGGCTGGCGGGACCGTGGCGATTACGGGCAACATCGAGACGGTGGTCCTGAGCGGCAAAGCGGACAGCGTGGCCGCGTCAAAAAGAGCCGAAGCGATCGCCTCCACGTATGGCAAGCGAGTGGTGAATCTGATTCAGACGCCGCCGCCCCCGGAACTTCGTCAAGTAATGCTGGAAGTGAAATTCGCCGCGATTGATCGTATCGCTCTCACCGAAGTCGGCTTCAATTTTCTGAGCCGGAATCCGAACACGTTGGGCGCGTTGTCGACGCAGCAGTTCTCCACGCCGCGATTCAGTCAACTGCAGTTCCAGGATCAGGGATTCTCGAACTCGACGCTCAACTTCGCCGACCTGCTCAACATGTTCATTTTCCGGCCTGACCTGAACATCGGCGCAACCATTCGCGCGTTGCAACAGCGTAATCTGCTGCAGATGATGGCCGAGCCGAACCTGGTGGCGTTGGAAGGAAAAGAAGCGAGCTTCCTGGCGGGCGGCGAGTTTCCGTTTCCGACTTTAACAGCGACATCCACCGGCGGCGCGACCGCTCCGGTGGTCACCGTTCAATTCAAAAAATTCGGCATCCAGTTGGATTTCAAGCCGGAAATCACCAGTGATAATCGGATTCATTTGAAAATGCGTCCACAAGTGAGCTCGCTCGATTACGTCAACGCGGTGACGTTGCAGGGCTACCTGATTCCGGCGATCGCCACCCGGTATGCCGAGACCGAAGCGATCCTGAATGACGGCGAGAGTTTTGCCGTCGCCGGGCTGATTGACAATCGGGTGATTCAATCGATGAACCGAATCAAGTGGCTGGGCGATGTGCCGGTGTTGGGGCAGTTGTTCCGCAGCCGGTCGACGAAGAAGACGAACGAAGAACTGCTGGTTGTGATTACGCCGCGTTTTGTGAAGCCGCTGACGGCGGACCAGAAGCCGAAGATGCCCGACTGGGTGGAAGATTTCCTTCCTCCAACCGCGGAAGACAAAGGTGCCGGAACGAAGAAACGGCCAAAGGTTAGCAAAACGCAAAAGAAGGACGCGGCGAAGCCGGAGTTTATTGGACCGCGTGGACACCAGGAACCCAAGTAACGTTGGCGCTTTGAAACGTCTGCGAGGCGAGGGCGGAACCGCGTCCTTTCAGCTCGTGGTGCTGCTGGTGCCGGTCGTGTTCGGGCTGATGGGATTCGCCGTGGACCTGGGCCGGATGTACAGCGCGCGGAACGATTTGAAGATCGCGGCGAATTCGATTGCCCAGGCGGCGGCGGTGCAACTGGCCGGAACGGCCGCCTCGATTGAAAATGCGACGACCGCCGGAATGTACGCGGTGAGCACCACGAACGGCCGCGGCAATATGTACGATTTCGGCGGATTGGCGGTAGGCGAATCGAGCGCGAATTTGAACAGCGAGCCGCCGGTAATGGCGTTCTTTGACACCGTGGCTTCGGCCATCGGCACCGACGGCGCTTCAGGCGGTGAAGCGGGCGCGGCCACCGCGCGCCACGTGAAAGTGACGGTTCGCGGCGAAGCGCCGCTGGTGTTCTGGCGATTCCTGTCGCTGGCCCAGGAAGGCCGATTGAACCTGGTTTCCGAGGCCGTGGCGGGCGTGAGTTCCCCGGTCTGCCAGGCATGCGGTATCGAACCGATGGGCGTGCAGGCGATTTCGCAGGAAGATACCGTGGATTTCGGTTTCACGATTGGTTCGCGCTACACGCTGGGGTATCTCTGCGACGGCGGGCCTCCTCCAGGAGCGTTGGCCAACACCTTGCAGCGCGTGCCGTACGTTTTGCTGAACAAATACAACGAAGGCGCGCAGATTCTGGCGGAAGAGCACACGCAGCTTTACCGCATTGGGGCGATGGGTTTGCCGGCGAATACCGATTCTAATTTTTCGTGTGTTCGTTACAATGCCGAGGAGTTGATCTGGACCAGCGCGGCGCCTCTCAATTGCAATCAGAACCGCGTAAATACACAGATCACGACGTACCTGTGCGGGCTGGCCTCGCGCTTCGACAACGGCACTGTACCCGCTGTTTGCAACGCGGTGCCGGAGACCGATACCGTCTTGGGCTCGGCGACGGTCGATACCGACATCACCGACGTGGATGACTACACAGCCTATATCGGCAACCGGCGGCGTGTGATCACCGTGCCGATTATCGATACAGCTTCCACGGCCACGATGATCGTATTGGGCTTCCGTCAGTTCCTGCTGGAACCGAACGCCAATGACGTGACGATCAACGCGTCCGACGCGAATGGCCGAATTGCGGCGCTTTATTTGGGCACGGTGATGCCGGTGCGCGCGGGGAGAATTGACGGATGCACCCTGGCCACGGGGCCAGGCAAGGTGGTTCTGCATAAATGAGAAACCGAAAGCAGCGCGGAAATACTTTGTTGGAATCGATCCTGTTCCTGCCGATTCTATTCATGCTGCTCTTCGGCATGGTGGAGTTCGCCCGAATCACGTGGACTTACTACACGCTGCAGAAAATCCTATACGCCGTGGGGCGGTACGCCGCCACCCAACCGGCCGTGAATTTTTGCGATGACGCGGATCCGATTCTCACAGACGCCAAGAATCTGGGTACGCGCGGCGTCGGCGACGCGGCCGGCGATTTACAACTGCCCAGCCTCACTGCGGATTTGATTGCCATCCGGTTGGAACGCGTGCAAACCGACAACCCGGGGCTAGGGGATTGCGAGTGCTCCTCGATTGGCTGCGATAATGCCCAAGGCGGCCGGGGCCCTGATTTTGTTGTGGTTTCCGTGACCGACGGGTACCCCATACGGACCAATATCCCATTCGTTCCCTCCGAAACTTTCCTTCTTCGACCGGTAGTAAGGGTGCCTTATGGCGGACTCTAAACGGCCCGTTACAAGATCCAGGCGCTCGCAGGGCGGGCAGGCGGCTGTTGAGTATGTCGTCGCGTCGGCGGGCGTTTTGTTGCCGATAACGTTCATGCTGATATTTACCGCGCAACTCCTGTGGACCTGGCATTCCGCGGTTGAATGGACCCGCGAGGGCGCGCGATACGCCGCGACGCATTGTTATCAGAACGGCAGCGACAATGTGCGCGCCTGGATGCGCTCCCACGTGCCGGTTCACATGGATCAGCAGGAGTTTCAGTCAGGCACGGCGGAAATCCAAATCAACTATTACACGCGCAATGCCGAGACCGGATCACTCGAAGATTTCGCCTGCGACGGCGGCGACTGCGGCACCGAGTGTGTCCCGGACGCCGTCACCATTCGCGTGACCGGATACCAATACCGTACGTTCATGAGCTTTCTGGGCTTGCCGCCCGTGCAGATGCCGAATTTCATGACGTCGATGCCGATTGAGAGCGCCGGCTGTGACCCCGAAGCGGGCACATGCCTTCCATAGGAGAAGAATGTCCTTTACGTTACTAATCGCTTCGTCTGAGGACCAGGTCAGGGACCTGGTTCGCGACAGCGTCGCCAACACGCCCAACGCGCGCATCGTCGGCGAGTATCCGGAAGTCACACCGAATCTATATATTCGCGTCCTGCAGGATGTGGAACGCCATCCCGACGCCGCCCTTTTCCTGGACATCTCCTCCGATCCTGTCAATGGCATCAAGTCGCTTGAGAAGCTGAAACAGGCCGTGCCGGATCTCTACGTCATCGTCTGTGATTATTCCGACGACGGCGAAAGCATCCTCCTCACCATCCGCAGCGGCGCGAACGATTACCTCACCATGCCGCTAAAGCGCAGCGACCTGCGCGACGCGCTGACGCGGCTGGAACGCACACCGCGGCGGACG
This sequence comes from Candidatus Sulfopaludibacter sp. SbA3, assembly GCA_945900935.1. Classification (GTDB taxonomy): domain Bacteria; phylum Acidobacteriota; class Terriglobia; order Bryobacterales; family Bryobacteraceae. The sequence goes on from CAMDKT010000024.1 coordinate 11,239, forward strand.
ATTTCCGGCGGCAGCCAACTCGGGCGCATTTACACATTCTTAGGCGCCAAAGGCGGAGTGGGCACAACGGCGCTGGCGGTGAACTTCGCGACAGTTCTGGCGCAGCGGAAGAAACAAACCGTGCTCCTCGACGTGGACTGGGCAGCCAACGATGTGGCCCTCCAACTGGGTGCCGCGCCGCAGTACACACTTTTAGAAGTCGGTGAGAATCTGGACCGGATGGACCAGTCACTTTTTGAAGGATTCGTTACGCGCGACCCTTCTGGCTTTTTGCTGGTCGGTCCGCCGGACTCGCTGGAGCAGCCGCGATCCTTGTTCTCCGATTCCATGTTGCGCGAATTCACGACATTTCTGGTTGAGAAATACGAGGCGATCGTGATGGACGCCGGATGCGACTTGTCGAACGATTTGACGCTGGCCGCGCTACAAGTTTCGAGCACCGTCTTTATCGTCACCACGCAGGAATTTCCGTCCATTCGGAACACGCAGCGATACCTCAGCTACCTGATGCGCATGGGTTTCACGGCGGACCAGATCAAGATCGTCGTCAACAAATATTCGAAGAAGGCGAACTCCCAGGTCGCCTCGCTGGAGCAGGTGACGCAGACGCTGAATCAGCCTGTTTTTTACGGCATTCCGGACTCGAGCTCGATCCTCGCCAGCATCAACCGCGCCCGCCCGCTAGTCACCGACCGCCAGGCTTTCCCGGAAATGGACCGCGTGATTCGCGCCTTTGTCGACAAAGCCACCGGCGTTAAAAAGGAGCTTGCGCAAACGGCGTAGTTACTCATGGGAAGCCGCGCAACTCCACGTCCCGCCGCGGGTGCCGACCGCTGGTTCGGCATCAAAACACGCATCCACGCCAAGCTCCTCACCGTTCTTACGCCGGAGCAACTGCGCTCGTTGAACAAGGAGGGCGTGCGCGAGCAGTTGGGCGTAAATATTGAACGCATCGTTCGCGACGAAGGCATTCCGTTGAACGCCGGCGAGCGCGACCGGCTGATTGAAGAAGTGCTCGATGAGGTCTTCGGATTGGGGCCGCTGGAGGCGTTGATGAAGGACCCCACGATCAGCGACATCATGGTCAATGGGCCCGACTCCATTTACATCGAGCGGCTCGGTAAGGTGGAGGAGACCAGTGTCCGGTTCAAAGATACGGCGCACGTGCGCACGATTATCGATCGTATCGTTTCCAATATTGGCCGCCGGATCGATGACTCGTCGCCGATCGTGGACGCCCGTCTGGCCGATGGCAGCCGCGTCTGCGCCGTCATTCCGCCGCTGTCGTTGAACGGGCCGGTGATGTCGATCCGCCGCTTCGGCAAGCGGCTGCTCACCGTGGACGATCTGATCCGCCTGGGTACGTTTACGCCTGGCATTATCGACTTCCTCGCCGGCGCGGTGAAGGCCCGTTTGAACATCGTCGTCAGCGGCGGTTCCGGCTCCGGAAAAACCACGATGCTCAACACGCTTTCGCGCTTCATTAGCGAAGAGGAGCGCGTCGTCACCATCGAAGACACGGCCGAACTGCAAATGCAGCAGGATCATCTGGTTCGCCTGGAAACGCGTCCCGTCAATATCGAAGGGGCCGGCGCGATCACGCAGCGCGACCTGGTCATCAACGCCCTCCGTATGCGTCCCGACCGCATTATCATTGGAGAATGCCGCGGCGCTGAGGCCATGGACATGATGCAGGCCATGAACACCGGTCACGATGGCTCTATGACCACCACCCACGCCAACACCGGTCGCGACGCGTTCTCCCGCCTGGAGACGATGGTGATGATGGCGAGCCAGAGCATCCCCGATCGCGTCATTCGCCAAATGCTCGCCAGCGCCGTGAATCTGGTGGTTCATTGCGCCCGCCTCACTGACGGCACGCGAAAAGTGGTGAGCATCGCGGAGGTAACCGGAATCGAAGGAGATCAAGTGAAGATCGCGGACATCTTCCTCTTCGAGCGGCACGGCATCAGTCCCGGCGGGCGCGTGCTGGGCACGTTCCGCGGGCAAAAGTACAAGCCCCTTTGCTCTGACCGGATCCGCTCCTACGGCATCAAATTGGACGACGCGATTTATGAGGAAGTGGTCGAGGTGAAGGACTGATGTTGTTCTTCTTCCTGGTTGCGTTCCTGCTTTTCGCCGCGGCGCTCCTTGCCGCCGGCTACTACGTGGTTGGAGTGCCTGAAAAGGCCGCCGCCGGGACGCTGCGGGAACGTTTGCGCGAAGTACGGGCTCTGGCCGCAGGGGGCGAAGGGCGCTCCACGCGCGCGGACCTTTTTCGCCGCGAAGAACGAGGCAGCTTCGCCTGGCTGGGCGAATTGATCAGTTGGGGCAGCACGCTCGCCAAGCTCCAGAAGACCATCAATCAAGCCAACATGAAATACCGCGCCGCCGATGTGGCCGGCATCACGATGCTCCTCTTCGTGGGCGCGTTTCTATTGTTTGGGCTCTTCATTCCCATCCTGGTTTTGCGATTTCTATTCGCGGCGCTTTTCGCCTTGATCCCGTACTTCATCATTACTCGCAAACGCGCCGCCCGCCTGTCGAAATTCGAGACGCAGCTTCCGGACACGATTGACCTGTTCAATCGCTCCATGCGCGCCGGACACAACATTCAAACGGGCTTGGACACGATCGCCACGGAAACGGCCGACCCCACGAAGATGGAGTTCAAAAAGGTGATGGAAGAGATGAGCCTGGGCTCCACGCTCGACGCCGCGCTTCACAACATGGGCGAGCGAATCCCGCTCATCGACTTGAAATTTTTCATCACCGGCCTTATCCTGCAGCGCCAGACCGGTGCCAACATGGTGGCCGTTTTGGAGAATCTCTCCATGCTGGTTCGCGAGCGCCTTTCGCTCCAGGAAAAATTGAAGGCGGCCACTGCCCAGCAGCGCTATTCCGCCACCCTTCTGTGCGGCATGCCGATCGGCTTCGGCATCGTGCTGTGGTTCATGAAGCCGGAATATATTGACGTCCTTGTGAATGACGAAACGGGCAGCAAATTCTTCATCTACGCCGTCGTTTCCGAAATTCTTGGCATCCTGGTGATTCGTAAAATGTCGAGTCCTAAAATATGATCGCCCTCCTCTTTTTCATCCTCATGTTTGCCGCCCTGGCTGCATTGGCATGGAGCGGCGTGCAGTTGTTGCTGCCCCAGGAAATTCCGTTGGATGACCGCCTCGGCGAGTTGATGGCGACGCGCCGGGAGAACGAAGGACGCGCCAGCAAGCGGAAGTTGGGCGGCGGTTTTCTGAATAGCTTTCTATACTTCGTGGCGCTGATTCCCGGCGTCGACAGCGTGTTGGAAGAGAGCGAGCAGTTGCTAAAGCAGGCCGGTTTCCGCAATCGCGAAGGCCTCGCTTGGTACGCGATGTTTAACCTCGCGTTCCTCATCGCGCTCATGATCGGTTCGTGGATCGTGCAGGAGGAATCGAAGCCGTTCTTTTCGAAGCTCCTGGGCCTTGCGCCCGCGTTTTTACTGGGGTGGCTGCTGCCGAAACAGATTCTCTATCGCCTGATGAAGCGGTATAAAAACAAGCTGCAGGCGGCGTTGCCGGATACCGTCGATCTGCTCGGAATCGTGCTTGGAACGGGCCTGGCGCTTGATCAAGCCATCAGCCGCGTCTGCGAAGAGATGCAGTTTATCTACCCGGAACTTTCAGCGGAGTTCTTCACGGTGGTGATGCAAGTGAAGGCGGGCCAGGACCGCAGCAAAGCGTTTCAACAATTGGTTCGGCGCACTGGCATTGAGGACATTAAGTCGCTGGCGGCCATGATCATTCAGTCCGAGCGATTCGGCACCAGTCTTTCGCAAGCGCTGAAGGTTTACGCTGACGCGCTGCGTATGCGCCGGCGGTTGCGCGGGGAGAAAGCGGTTGGCGAAGCGGGCATTAAGATGGTGCTCGCGACTGTTGTTTTTATTCTGCCGGTGGTCTTCATCATCACGCTGGTGCCGGCGATGCTCACGATGTTGAACAATCTCCGTGGCGGGATCGGGGCGTCGGCGCGCTAAAACGTTCAGCCATAATAGCTGTAGGCAGAATGCCACATGGACAAAGAACAAGTCATCGCCGCGTTGCGAGCTCATGAATCCGAGCTGAAGGCCGCCGGCATTGCCCATCTGCACCTGCATGGCTCTGTGGTTCGCGGGGAGGCCGGGCCTCGATCCGATGTTGATCTGGCCGCGCAATTCGACCGCGCGAAGGTGCGCAGCATGCTGGCCGAAATCAGACTCAAGAACCGGCTTTGCGATATCCTCGGCGCAGAGGCCGATCTCGCCGACGCCGACCGCCTGAAAGACGCGGTGCAAGCAAACTTCGACCGCGAGGCCGAGCTTGTCTTTTAGCGCTTCGGCGACCCTCCTTAAGACCATCTTCGACAATATCCGCCGGATCGAACGATTTACAGCGGGCGTTGATTTTGCCGAGTTTACAAATAACGAAGAGAAAATCTTTGCGGTCCGCGCGGCATTCATCGAGTTGAGCGAGGCGGCGATTCGCCTTGGACCCGAGGCCGAGAGATTATGCCCTCTCATTCCGTGGAAGGATATTCGGGGCATCGGAAATCACCTCCGCCACGGGTATGACAGGATCGATTTAGAGCGGCTGTGGAACACGATTGCCGAAGATCTTCCGCCGCTTGATCAGGCCGTAACCGAAGCGCTGCGGCGCATACAAGACAAGGGCTGACCCAATCTCCCGCTCCACCGCCGCCTCGTGAATCAAATCATCCCGCAGCCACAAATACGGTACGCCGAGCCCAACAGCCTCATCCGCCACTACACGGCAGGCGCGCCGGCATCGAGGACATTAAGTCGTTCGCGGCGACGATCATTCAATCCGAACGATTCGGCTCCGGCGTCTCGCGGGCGTTGTTGAACAACCTGCGCGGCGGCATCGGTGCTTCGGCGCGCTAATGCGTTCCTTCGGCGGGCGCGAAGAAGGCGAGTAACTCCAGGTCTTCCTGGATGTCGTGAAATCGATGCGGCTCGTTCGAGGGGACAAAAACTATGTCGCCTGCTTTCACCGCCACATCGTTTGATCCGCTGGTAAAGTGGGCGCACCACGAAACGACGTAGTAGATTTCCTCTTCGCGATGAGGAGCCTGGCTATCCGTTCCGCCAGTGGGAAGCCACCTCTTCAGATTCTAGCTGAGCCACAAAAGCCAATCCCAGGTAGCGAATCCTAGGGTCACAAGCAGCATCAAAAACGAAAAGAGGCAACCTGAGCCAGCAGAACTGCGATTGCAGCGAGCATGCACTGCCTCATCACCAAGTGCCCATGTGCCGTGGATACGTAATAGGGGAAATTTACAGACCTGACAATACCCCGTTCCATCCTGGCTTTTCTTCTGACTGAGGGAGTTTGCGCGACCGCACTTCTGGCATGGTGTTGATCGATGTTTTTGTTTGGGAAAATAATCAGTCCATCCACCGGAATCTGTATATTCTCTATAGCCATCGACAATTCTATGTGTGTCTCGGCCCCAAGAAGCATCCTTCGGTTGATCTCTGACGATGTACAGCGATGGTGCTTTTGCTAGCCCGTACTCTCTGGCATTAATTGGTGATCCACAATCCCAACAGGGGGCGCTGACATCGGGAAAGAGCGCCAACAAGCACTCCTTATGAACAAACTTGTCGTCTCGCACCGATTCGTCTGAGTCCGAATACTTCCGCTCAGTGTTGTAAACTCTCACTGCGTCCGAAAGTCGAATGATCTTCTTGCATACTCTACAGACTTGGCCCTTGGGATCACATTGGCAGCTCGGACACGCGTACGCCTTGTCGCTTACGGTGCCGCCGCATTCAACGCATTTCTTGAGGGCCATTTCTTCCTAAGCTCTCTCTAAAACGATATGCAGTGTGACACGTTATGGCTGCCCGCATGTTGGGCCATCCAGCTTGCGGCGACTTCAGAAGCCAATAAACTCCGGCGCTTAAACTTGCCGTTCGCAGAAATTCGACGTAAGCCTTACCATCCTTGCGTAGCGCGGAAAAATGGTGGAACTCCATTCCGGATACTAGAATAGAATAAAAATGACCCTGTGTGCAACACGGCAGGTACCTCCACAATGCAAGCAAACGACATCATCGTAAAGGATCCGGACATCCTCGGAGGAACTCCAGTCTTCGTTGGTACACGCGTCCCCTTTCAGGCACTGCTGGACTACCTGGAGGGCGGCGAGACGCTCGACGAATTTCTGGACGATTTCCCCACCGTATCAAAGGACGCGGCGGTTGACGCTCTCGAATTGGCGAAATCACTGCTTGTCGGCCAATTGGGATGAAGATTCTGCTGGACGAGTGCATTCCGCGCAAGCTCAAATACGCACTCCCCGAGCATGAGTGTCAAACTGTGCCCGAAGCGGGAATGGCGAACCAGAAAAATGGAATCCTGCTTTCGTTAGCCGAAAACGCCGGTTTTGATCTCTTCCTCACCGTGGACAAGGGTCTCCAGTACGAGCAGAATCTGGCTGGCCGCCGTATCGCAATACTTATTGTTCGCGCCAGATCGAACCGCTTGAAGGATCTATTGCCGCACATGCAAGCGTGCCGCGTCATCATGAATTCCATCAAGCCGGGTCAGCTCGCCCGGATCGGCAAATAGTCATCGGCCGGTAACGCTCAACGCAGGGAAGCCATGCCGCTTCACCTCTGAGCAATCCCAGCGTAAATCGACAGCGGCATCAGCTCGATAAGATCGGCGTCCGGGCACGATGCGTCGTTAACCGGCACTGGTAATGGTTTGCCCTCTTCCAGCAGCAGTTGCGCCAAGTCTTCGAGGGCGCTGGCGATCATGAGCCTGGCGTCCGGCAGGTCGAAGCCCTGCGTCACCGCTCCCGGGAAGTCAAGGGCTTCAGCAATTACCATTTCACCCGGCGAACCCGGTAGATAAAATGCCACATGGTACTTGAGCATGTACTTATTATAATCGGCGAGCTACAACATCAACCGGCGGTGTTCGTTCGAAATACATCGGTCCATAACGACCTTCATCCCCGCCGCCCGCGCCCGCTCCGCCGCCTCCTCGTGAATCACATCCTGCTGCAGCCACAGATACGGCACGCCGAGTCCAACAGCCTCATCCACCACCGCCGGCACCGCGTCCGAATCGCGGAACACGTCCACAATGTCAACTCGAACCGGAACCTCGCTCAGCGTCGCATACGCCTTCTCGCCCAGCACCTCCGTCTCCGAAGGATTCACGGGAATAATGCGATACCCATGCTGCTGCATATACGCCGCAACCCCGTAACTCGGCCGCAATCGCTTGCTCGAAAGCCCCACCACGGCAATCGTCCGCGCCGCGCGCAGCATCTCAATCATGTCCGCGTCATTCGTCGCCATCGGAGGATACTTTCAGCTTCAGAATCCGGCAGAATTTGGCCACTTCTTTCGGCGTCAACGCGCGGTATTCGCGAGGCCGCAGCGCGCCCATTTCCAAAAAGCCAATCCGCACGCGCTTGAGCTTCTCCACCAGGACGCCGAATGAATTGAACATCATTCGAATCTGATTCTGTCGGCCCTCAATCAACTGCACTTCGTACCACGGGTTAATGGCGTGCTTCAGCTTCTTCAGCCCAGCCGGCGCCGTTTTCTTACCGCTCAAGTAAATCCCGTTCCGAAACCTCTCTTCCTCTTCGCCGGTCAACGACGCCGTCACCTTCACAACGTACGTTTTCACCAGTTCCGATTTCGCCGCCATCACCGCCTTCGCGAATTCGCCGTCGTTGGTCAACAGAATCAAACCCTCGGACGCGTAATCCAACCGCCCCACCGGATACACCCGTTGCTTCACGCCTTTCAACAGGTCCGCCACCGTCGGCCGGCCCTCCGGGTCGTACATCGTCGTGACGCAGCCGGCGGGCTTGTTCATCGCGATGTAGTGAAACTCCTGTGGAGGCCGAAGCAGTTTTCCATCCACCTTGATGTGGTCGACGCCGAACTCAGCCTTCGTGCCCATCTCGGTCACGATCTGGCCGTTGACCGTCACTCGCCCATCGGCGATCATCTGTTCCGCCTTCCGGCGGCTAGCGACGCCTGCGCTCGAGATGATTTTCTGTAAACGCTCCTGCATGTTTTATACTTTCTCAGCCGTGTCGGAGATCGGTTCCGTGGGCGGCTCTTCGGCCATCTCGTCTTCGCCGAAAGCCAGCCGCCGCAGATCTTCGAACTCTTTCAATGTCGGCAGTTCGTTAACGTTGTTGAGGCCGAACTGGACCAGAAAATCCTTCGTCGTCTTGTACAGAATCGGCTTGCCGATAACGTTCTTTCGCCCGGCTGTCGTTATCAGCTTTCGCTCCACCAGTGTCTTCAACACGCCGGCCCCCTGCACGCCCCGGATCTCCATTATCTCCGGCGCGGTAATCGGCTGCTTGTAGGCGACCACCGCCAGCGTCTCCAACGCCGCATTGGTCAATTTGAACGATGGCTTTAAATTCTTGACGAACTGGCGCACCGCTTCATGATGCTCCGGCTTGGTCGCCATCTTGAATCCGCCGGCGATCTCGCGGATCTGTAACCCGCTTTCCGGCCGTGAAAACTCCTCCACCAGCACCGCCAACGCCGCTTCCACCCGCGCCAATGGCTGTTGCAGCGCTTGCGCCATCTGCCTAGCCTCGAGCGGCTCATCGGTGATGTAAATGACCGCTTCCAAAATCGCCTTCAACTCGACGTCGGAAAACACCGCCGCCACGGGCTCGGCCTCTTCGCCGGGCTCCTCGGCGGGCGCTTCCGGGCCGGGCTCCTCGGCGGGCGCATCGGGGCCGGACTCCTCGGCGGGCGCATCGGGGCCGGACTCCTCAACAGGCAATTTCTCCGCCTCTTCCCGCGGCATCACTTCTTCCGATTCCATCGCTTACTTGTATTCCTCTTCCAGCTGCGCAACGGACTCCCCGCTCGCCGCGAATTCTTCAAAACCGGTATGCCGCGTCAAGCCGATATCGCCAAAAGCCTCCGTTTGCACCAGCCGCACGGCTTGACTCTTAACCATCTCCAGAATCGCCAAAAACAACACAATCATCGCCGTCCGCGACTTCTGCCTTTCAAATAACTCCGTCGCCGATATCGATTCGCCCTGCCGCGAATGTTCCAGCTCCCTCCGCAGCATGTGAATCATATCGGGGACGGTGATGTCGTCCTTGTCCACTTCAAACTGCGGTCGGTTCTTGGCCCGGTCCAGAACCTTCTGTAGCGTCTGCACCAAGTCAAACAACGTCACTGCGAGCCCCGGTTCTTCGCCCTCGCTCAGAAAATC
>CAMDKT010000025.1 GCA_945900935.1 Candidatus Sulfopaludibacter sp. SbA3
GGCGCTGGCCGGTGATGGTGTAGGGGGCGAAAACGACGTCGGCTCCGGCGCGGCGGAGTTTGCGTTCGGACTCCTCTTCACTGACGCGAGTAGCGACCGGCAGAAGCGGATTGAGAGCTTTGGCGGAGAGGATGAGGTAGGTATTGTCGGCGTCGGTGGCGAGGGCGGCGATGAGGCCGCGAGCGCGGTCAATACCGGCATCGCGGAGAACTTCATCGCGCGTGGAATCGGCGGAGACGGCGAGCAGGCCGGCCTGGATGGCGCGCTCGACACGCTCCTCATTTCTGTCGATGACGAGGATGGGGACGCCGGCCTTTTTCAATTCTTCTGAGGCGCTGCGCCCGACGCGGCCGTAGCCGCAAACAATAAAATGCGATTGGAGATTGTCTATCATACGGCGTCTGCGCCTTTTTGGAAAGTATCCGCTCAGCTCCAGTTCGATCATGGCCTGGGTGAGCACGCCGAAGGCGACGAGCACGGTGGCCACGCCGATGGCGATGTAGAACATGTTGAAGATTCGGCCGGCTCTGCCAAGCGGCAGCACCTCGCCATAACCGATGGTGGTGATGGTCGTGAGGGCCATGTAAACCGCTTCAAAAAGCGGGTACCCGGCGAAGGTCATGTAGCCAACGCAGCCGATACAGATAATGGCGGCGATGGCGACCACGATTTGAAATATGCGCCGTTGGAAGCGTTTGAGACTGGCGCTGTTTTGATGGTCCGGCATCAGGTTCTCCGGATGATCATCATGGTCATGTCGTCGGCTGAATCCGGGGCGAATGTCCATTGGTTGACGGCGTCGAAGACTTCGCGGAGGATCTCCTCATTGGATTTGCCGGCGACGCGCTGGACGGTTTCGATGAGGCGTTCTTCGCCGAACATTTCGTCGTATTCGTTTTCGGGTTCCGTGATGCCGTCGGTATAGAGGAGCAGGATATCGCCCTTTTCGAGGATGACGCGGCTCGAATCGTACTTTGCCTGGGGGAACATACCGACGACCATGCCGTTCACATCCAGGCGGATCACTTCGGAGCCGCGAAGCAGGATGGGCGGGAGATGGCCGGCGTTGGTGGAGACGAGTTCGCCGGTGGTTTCATCGTAAACGGAAAAGAAGAACGTCGCGTATTTTTCGGTGGTGGTGTTGGCGGCCAGATGTTTGTTGATCTGGGAGACGATGGTCGCCGTGCAGACCTCCGTGTGGCGATCCTGGATGAAGCGGAGCTGGGCGCGCATGGCGGATTGGATATTGGCCATGAGGAGGGCGGCGCTGATGCCTTTGCCGGAGACGTCGCCGATGGCGATGGCGGTGTGGCGGGCGTCGATTTTCTGGTAGTCGTAGAAGTCGCCGGAGACGGTTTTGGCGGGATTGAGGAGCGCCGTGATTTGCAGGCCCGTGACGAGCGGGACAGCGCGCGGGTAGAGCTGTTCCTGGACTTCCTTGGCGATGTCGAGATCGGCTTGGAGGCGCTCTTTTTCCTTCGCGACTTTTAACAGACGATCAAGGTTTTCGATCATCATGTTGTAGCTTTGGCTGAGGCTGGCGAGTTGATCGGAGCCGTTGACCGGGATGCGGTAAGTGAAGTCGCCGGCTTGGACGCGCTGCGTGCTTTCGTAGAGGTAATGGACGGCGCGGGTCATGGTGCGGGTGATGGAGACGCCGATGGCGAGGGCGACAAGTTCGACGGCGAGGAAGGTGAGGGCGAGGCCGTAGAAGAGGTAAATGAGCCAGGGTTGATCCCAATCGGCTTTTTGAGAAAAGATGACGCGGAAGACTTGCGAGATGCGCGTGTGGACGCCGAGGACGGCTTTGCCTTCCAGCTTCGGCTGGTCCCAAACGAAGACGCTGATTGGCATGCCCCAGAGGACCTGATAGTCGAAGGCGTTGACGGCGGGGGCGATGGCGCGCGTGGAGAGTAGGGACGTGTCCTGATGGAGGTCCATGCGAACGCGGCCTTCGGCGGCGTCGCTGACGAGATCGACGAGGGTGATTTCCCCGAGATTGGGGATCAGGTTTTGCAGGTAGCGTTTGCTGATGGGGACGAGAAAGGTGACTTGGCGGCCCTGGTCGTGGAGGTGGACGCCGGAGTAGAGCAGTCCGCCTTTCAGAACGGCGCTGGTATGGTCTTCGGAGGGGTGTTGGAGCGGGGAGTTTTCGGGGAAGCGGAGGACGTTGGCCTGGCCGTTGGAGACGAGAATTTCAATGCCGGGGAAGCGGGCGCCAAGAAATCCGAGGAGGCGTCCGGGCTGGGGGCCATCCATAGTGCGGAGCATAGCGGAGGCGCTGCCCTTCAGCGCGTCCAGATCCTGTTGAAATTCCTGCGTGACGAGGTAGACGGCAACCTGCCCGGAGAGAGCCCAAGCTCCGAAGAGGCCGAGAATGGCGAGGAGCAAAACGGGGACGACGGCGATGAAGACGTAGCTGAGCAGAAGCCGATTGCGCAGACGCCAAATGGCATGGCGAATGAGCCGGCGGATCCAGCGGAAGGCGGTCCATGTGCCGACGATGAAGGCCGCCATCGAGACGATGGGTACAAGGATGGATCCCGGCATCAACGCGGACAAAATGGGAACGAGAATGAGCAGGGCGAGGGTGACGATCTCCAACTTGCCCAGAGCGCTTCGCCAGGAAAATTGCCGGCGCTCGTGGGCACCGGCCATATTCATTTTGGAATCGGGCGTTTTCACTCGTTGCGTGTACGGGCGATGCCGGGCGCAATGTCCGGTTCGGCCATCTCCTCAGGGCTCAAGTAGAGGCGGGTAAGGCCGTCGCGGAGGAGGTTGAAAGCGGTGTCGGGGTCGTCGGCGAACTGAAACATATTCAAGTCTTCGGGCGAGATCATGCCGTATTTGGCGAGGGCTTCGAAGTTGAAAATTTCCTTCCAGAACGCGCCGCCGTAAAGGATGACAATGATCTCCTTGTGGAGTTTGCGGGTCTGGACAAGCGTGAGGATTTCGAACAATTCGTCCATGGTGCCGAAGCCGCCGGGGAAGACGACGAGGGCTTTGGCGAGGTAGGCGAACCAGAATTTGCGGAGGAAGAAGTAACCGAATTCGAGCGAGAGTTCGGGGGAGATGTAGGGGTTGGCCGATTGTTCAAAGGGCAGGCGGATGTTGAGACCGATGGACTTCCCGCCAGCTTCCATGGCACCGCGGTTGGCGGCTTCCATGATACCGGGACCGCCGCCGGTGGAGACGACGAAGCGGCGATTGTCGTGGGGCAGGGAATCGCTCCAGGTTGTGATTTTGCCGGCGAGGAGGCGGGCGCCCTGGTAATATTCGCGCATCGGGCCGTCGTCAGTGATCCGGGCGGAGCCGAAGAAGGCGACCGTGTCGCGGATGCGATTCTTGCGGAAAACGCCCAGCGGTTTCAGGTATTCGCTGAGGATTCGGACGCTGCGAGCTTCCGGGGAGAGCAGGAATTGCGCGTCTTCAAACGCTAGGGGCGGGCGGACAAACTTGTCGCTCATATTTGGGAATCCTTGCCGGGCGATTCCAACTCCGCCACGCGCTTTTCCAATTCTCGTATTGTACTTACCATCGCGGGAAGTTTTTGAAAAGCAGTGATGGCGCGGAGCCAGACGCGGGCGTCGAAGGCGGGGGAGCCTGACATGACGGCGCCGGCGGGGACGTCGCCGCCGATGCCGCTTTGGGCGTAGATGATGGCGTTGTCGTTAATGGTCAGATGGCCGCTGATGCCCACCTGGCCGGCGAGGAGGACGTTTTTCTTAAGAATGGAACTGCCGGCCAGACCGGCCTGGGAGCAGATGATATTGTCCTCGCCGATGACGCTGGCGTGGCCGACCTGCACCAGGTTGTCGATCTTGGCGCCGCGCTCGACGCGGGTCTCGCCGACGGTCGCGCGGTCGATGGCGGTAAGAGATTGGATCTCGACATCGTCCTCAATAACGGTGATGCCGGACTGGACGATCTTGTAATGAGTGCCCGTTTTGGTTTTAGCGAAGCCGAAGCCATCGCCGCCGATGACGGTATTGTTTTGCAGGATGACACGGTGGCCGACGCGGCAGAATTCGCGAACAACGGAGTGGGAATGGGCCAGGAAGTCATCGCCGATTTCGGCGCCCTCGTAGACGACAGTATGGGGGAAGAGCGTGCAGCGGGCACCGATCGTGACGCGCGGGCCGACACAGGCGAAGGGGGCGATGGAGGCGTCGGGCCCGATGACGGCGGAGGGGTCGACGAAGGCCAGCGGATGAATGCCGGGCGCGGGACGCGGCGGCTGGTAGAACATTTCCAGGGCGCGGGCGAAATCGTGATAGGGATTCGCGCTGACGACCGAGGCGAGCGGGAGGCCAGTCAAAGGCTGGGCCACCAGGATGGCTGAGGCCTGCGTGTGCTTCACTTTGTTGGCATATTTGGGGTTGGCCAGGAAAGTCATTTGGCCTGGGCGGGCGTGTTCCATACCCGCGAGGCCATGGATCTCCATGTCCGCGTCGCCGTGCAGGACCGCTCCGAGGCGCTGAGCTATTTCACCGAGTTTCATGTGAGTACACTGTTAGTATGCGACACTCGACGCGGTGGCTCGCTGGATGTTTGCTCTCCGGCGCGCTCGCCTATTTGCAGCGGCGGCACGACTACATGGGCCGGAAACGGCGGCTTGGTCGAGCGGGGTCCGGGGCAAGCCTGCAAAAGAACGCCGCCGAAGATCGCCGGATTCATCGAACTGATGGCGAACGCGCTACCGCAGCAACTAGATCGCTACCGGCAGCCTGTCAGAATCGAAGCTCATGAATTGAATGTGGGGGATGCTTCATTCAACATCGAAGAGTCTGCTGGATCGTCACATTCAATGGCATCGTGAGATGCCGTGGCAGGAGCGACGCCGCGCGGCGCCGTGGGGACGATCATTTTGTCGTCTATAATCCAGATAGCTGGAATGAATGCCGAGGAAGCTCCGGGAGTTGATTGCCGATTTGGAGAAGCAAGGCTTTGTCAATCGAGGCGGCAAGGGTAGCCATCGCAATTTCACGCATCCCCGCGTTGCCCGCCCAGTCACGATCTCCGGCGATGCCGGGGATGACGCCAAGAGGTATCAGGAGAAGGCCGTAAAGGCCGCTATCGCGGAGGCCACAGGATGAAAGAAAGCGCGCGCTATGTGAAGATCGTCGAGTGGTCCGATGAGGATCGGTGTTTCGTCGGCAGTTGCCCGGGATTGTTGTACGGCGGTTGCCACGGTGAGGACGAGGTGGCGGTTTTCGAGCAATTGTGTACAGCCGTCGACGAAGCGATTGATCTCTATAGGCGAGACGGGAAGCCGCTGCCCCCGCCGACTAGCGGGCGGGACTATGCCAGCAAGATGCTGAGCGTCGCGTAGGGCAGCCTTTCGTTCGCACGGTCCAATGGGGCTGGATCGAGTTGGCACAACGAAGATAGCTCCGGGTCCAGTCGCCGGGCGGTATCAGTCGGAGCCGTGGTTAGCCCATGCCGCCGGATCGAACCGGCAGTTGCGCTCCGATACGAGCGATCTAAGTGTTTGGAAACGCGGTCCTTTGGCGACGCAGACCCATAAGCGCTAACAGAACGGCCCGGCGACCCGAAGTGCGAAGGGGATCTCGCGACAGCTATGTGATCACTGCGAGCGTTCCGCTTCCCAAAGCCGGGTCCCAATGTCGATGCCCAACGACCGGGCGTTCAGCCGCGGCCCGGTTTTGGCCGTCGCCTGCAGCGGCGGGTGGGCGGCCTTTAGTCATGCGTCAATCGCGATGCTTTTCCGTGCCTCGTCAATCCTGCGACGCTCGATCTCCGTCCCGTGGTGTCACCGCCACTGATAACTGGCGGTGACACCCCTTACCGCCAGCGATGCTGTTGGACCCCCTATCCAGGGACCACACTTAAGTTAGCTCATCTGGGACGTAGACCCCAATATAGAACGATCAACGGCGCAGTGTAGAGCGATCGTCGCGACGGGATTCAAAGGCGTTCTGGGAAGTTGCAATCAATCGGGATCCCGAAACTGGATCGCTGGCAGCCGAGGTCATTTTGGCAACGTTTATTTTAACGGCTACGGTAGAAAGAGCAGAGGCCCCAGGCTCGCGTTTTGGAGGGATTGAAAGTGAAACTGCTGATGATCGGCGGCGGCCAGTTCGTGGCGGCGGCGGCGGTCCTCAAGGGAACGATCCTGCCGAAGGAGTTGCAAGCCAAGCGCGACGAGCATGGCCGCCGGGAGGAGGGCGAGCGCGACGAAGGCAGCGAGGAGTCCGCGAGGGAAGGACATGCGTAGTATATTTTGTCGCGGCTATGTCAAGGTTGTGTCAAGGTCTTGCGATTGCAGGCTCCTCGGGATCGGCTGGACATCTGTCCGTCGATACCGGCTCGGTAACTCTTTCAATCGCCGAGTTTCATGTGAGTACACTGTTAGTATGCGACACTCGACGCGGTGGCTCGCTGGATGTTTGCTCGCCACTGCGCTCGCCCATGGCTGGCAACAACCGCAGCGGCCCCGAACGCAAGCACCGAAGCCGCAGTCCGAATTAGAGCGAGCGGTGGAAGAGTTCAAAGTGCTGACGCGCGACCTTGGGCTGCGCCCCGACGAGCCGGGCAAGCGCGTGCGCGGCGGAGCCTCCGGGCCAGGCTGGCACGGGCGCATTTTTGAAAATTTCCGGAACGATAAATTGGACGCGACGCCGCACGATGTGGTGCAACGGGGCGGTTCAAGAAACCTGCTGCGGCGGAATCAGTTCGGGTTTAATTTAGGCGGGCCGGTTTTGATTCCGAAGGTCTATAACGGGTCGCGGAGGACGTTCTTTAACGTTTCGTATGAGGGCGTGCGGGAGCGGATCGGCCGGTCATTCCTGCGGACGATTGCCATCCCTGGGGAGAGGGGCGGGGATTTTTCCCGGACGGTGGATAACGCGGGACTGGCGTTGGCTGTTTATGATCCGCAATCGACGCGAGCGAATCCTGATTTCAATCCGGCGCGCGCCGTGAGCGCGGAGAATCTGCAATATCTGCGGGATCCGTTTCCGCGTAACACGCTGCCGACGGCGCGGCAGGATCCTGTGGCGCTGCAGGCGGTGAGCTATTATCCGCTGCCGAACGCCGACGCAGGGCCGTTCTTCCGGAACAATTATTTCGTGTTCTCGCCGGAGACGAACCAGGCGAACGGGATGATTTTCAAGTTGGACCATTCGCTGGCGGAGAAGCACCGGCTGACTTTTAATGGCTCGTTCACGAATGGGCGCGCCGGGGCGTCGCGGTACTTTGACACCATCGCGGACTCCAGCAATAACGACCGCGATTTCCGCGCCCGCCGCGGCACGATAGATTGGACATACACGCGAAGCGCGGCGACGATTCAGGCATTCACGATGGACGTGATATCGGACAAAAGCGTGAATGGCCGGTCCGGGCAGGAGGGGGCGTTGGAGGCGATCGGGCTGCGCGGACCTTTGCGCGACGCGTTTCCGGTGTTTCGGTTTTCAACGTATCTGGGGATGGGGCGGAACAATCCGGTGTCGGTGAGTTCGCACAATTATTACTACTTCACGGAATCGTTTTCGACGCGCAGGGGCAAGCACCGGCTGCGTGGAATTGGCCAGTATCGCCGCTATCAAGTGAATGCCTACCTGCCGGAGAATCCGGCGGGAGCGTTCCAGTTCGGGCCGTCGATTACATCGCTGCCGGGGATTAATAATACCGGGCATCCGTTTGCGAGTTTCCTGCTGGGAATGGCGGATTCAGCGACCGCGACAGTAGTGGATAATCCTTCGTACTGGCGGGGGCGCTATTACCGGATGCAGGCGGCCGACAGCTATGAACACTCGAAAGATTTGACGTTCAGCGCGAGTTTCGCAACGGAAATTACGCAGCCGCGGGTGGAGAAGTATGACCGCTTTGCGTCAGTGGATTTGGATACGGTCAATCCGGCGAATGGACTGCGCGGGGCGCTGGTGTTTGCGAACCGGGACGGGCGAGGCCGTTCCTTGCAGCCCACGCGGGTGAGGCCGGAGGCGAGCTTCGGGCTGGTATGGAATCCGCGAGGGGATTCCAAGAGCGTGGTGCGGATGAGCTACGGAATGAGCTTCAGCAACATCCCGATATACACGACGCAGTGGGCGACGCAGGGCTTTGTGGGGGTCCCAACGCTGATCTCCCCGAACATCCAACTGCAACCCGCGCTGCGGCTGGCTGACGGCATGCCGGCGCTGCCGAGGCCGTTGCCGGACCTGCGGCCGGACGCGGCTAATTTTACGAATGCCGATCTGGTGGACGCCACCGGCACCGTGCCGATGTATCAATCGGCCGGGTTGTCGATGGAACGCGAGTTGCCGGGGCAGACGATTTTCAGTATCAGCCTGGGCCATGCGCGCGGGCAGCGGCTGTTTGTCTCAAATACGGCGGCGAATCCGAACGCGATTCCGGTCTCCAATTTAGCCCATCGCGACGCTCTGAACACGGAGGCGTTCCGGCGGACGCTTCGACCGTATCCGCAGTATCAGCGTTTTGATGTGTTCAGCTCCTGGCCGGCGGGGAACTACAAACGAAACGCCGCCGTGTTTCGGGCGGAGAAGCGGTCGTCAACTGGAGTGACTCTCAACGCGACTTATGAGTTTTCCAAGCAAATGGACGACTATTCAGGGCCGTACGGCATTCAGGATTTCTACAACCGGCAGAATGAATGGTCGCTGACATCGAGCAATAATCCGCACCGGCTCGCGTTTAGCTTTGCGTATGAGTTGCCGATCGGATCGAAGAAAGCGTTGATGACATATAGCGACTGGCGGCGATATGTTGTCGATGGCTGGTCGGTGAGCGGGATCACGTCGGTGCAGAGCGGCGAGCCGCTGGCGATGCGGCCGCAGTTCAACAATACAGGCGGCGTAGTGGATGCCTTGCGCGTGAATCTGGCGCCCGGCGTGGATCCGGCGGTGGCCAATCGCGGGCCGGACCAGTGGTTCAATCCGGCGGCGTTTGAACAGCCGCCCGATTTCACCATCGGCAATGGGCCGCGGACCCATCCCCACCTGCTCAACCCCGGCGGACAGAACCACGATCTATCGGTGACGAAGCGATTCGCGGTGACGGCGGAACAAGTGATCGAACTGACGGCCACGGGCTTTAACTTCACGAATACGGGGAATTGGGCGGATCCGGATGTGATGATCGGGCCGGCATCGGCGCCGAACGTGAATGCGGGGAAGATCATTGGATCTCGCGGCGGGCGTGTGATTCAAGTCGGAATGAGACTGAGTTTTTGATGCGGGCACTGTTGCTGACATTGTTGCTAACGGGGCTGCTGAGCGCGGCGGAAGCGCGGCGTCCGCCACGGACATTGTTGCGCGTGGCGGCGCCAGAGCAGGATCCTCCGCTGGACCGGGCGGCGTTCAAAGCGACACTGGATGGCAACCCGGCGAAAGTTTTGGGCGTGCGCGGGCCGAAAGACGATCTGGTATTGCTGGTGGTATTGGATTTGACGGGCGACCAGACGCTCGTCGATACTGCCCGCGCGGCGTTGACTCACGGGCTGGGCGCGTTGGCGATGAATCACTGGGTGGCGCTGTTGAAATCGCAAGACGTGTTGCAAGTGGCGCAGGATCCGACGCCGGACCGCGAGAAGATCGCCGCGGCGATAAGCGAGTATGCGGCGACGGGGAAGGCGGGCTTGTTGACGACGATTGAATCGGCGGCGGCGATTGGCGATTCGCTGTTGACGCGGAGCAATGTGCGGGTGGCGGTGCTGTATGTTACGGACAGCAATATCTACAACTATCGTGAGGATTTTACGAATCCGGTGATCAATTCGAGCGATTCGCAGGACCTGAGCCGGCGGTTTCCGGATCAACTGATCCGCGAGAAAATGCAGAAGCTTTCGGATTCGTTGGCCAGTTCGGAAACGCCGTTATTCTTTGTCCATTTGAACTATTTTTCCGATCCGATCAACGAGGCCTACCAGCGTGGACTGATGCAATTGGCGGAGGAGAGCGGCGGGATGGGTGCGTTCTGCCGCAGCCGGGGCGAGATTCCGGAGGCGGTGGATAAGGTAATTGCGGCGGCGGCGACACATTGGAGCGTGGCTGTGGAATTGCGCGGCGCCAAGGCCCGCACCGCGACTGTGGACTTATTGAACGGAGACCGCGACGTGCCCAACCGCGCGCGGTTTTCGTTGCGAAAGTGAGACGATGGAATGAGACGGCTGATTCCTTACCTTCTGGTCTTGATTGCGGCGATCCTCGGGTGGCGAGCTGAACAGGGCCGGCGCGCGGCGTTGGAGCGAATCGCGCAGTTGGAGGGGCAGCGGACCGTTCTAGCGGCTGCCCCGATTCCGGCTGCTGAGACGCTGGCGACGCCTGTGCCGGCGGCGGCCGAAACGCGTGCAGTCCGCGTGCCGGCGGGTACAGATCCGGTGCCGTACATCAAAACCATTGATGAATTGCGGGAGTTATTGAGGGAGCAAGCCAAGACGCTGAGCGCGGCGCGGGATGCCGCTGCGCGGGCCGAAGCGACGCTGACGCTGGTAAGCCAGGAAGCGGAGGGGAAGAATTGGAAAGCGCAAATGGACGAACTCCGGGAGCTGGCCCAGGGCGCGCGTCGATTGGGTGACGCGTTGCAGATAGAATTGCGGGCGAAGTCGGAACGGCTGTTGAAAGTGGAGACTTCGGAAAAATTGCTGCGGGACCGGCTGGCGCGGGCGGAATCGGCGCCCGCGAAAGTGGCGGGCGTTTCGAGAGAAGTTGAGGATTTGAACCGGCGGCGGGAAGCGCTGCTGATGGCGCTGCTGCGCGGTTACCGGGAAGTGGGCGACCTTTACCGGAACTTCGCGTTGAACGCGGAAACGCGGGATGGACTGCAGGCTGGAGAGTTGTCGCGGATACAGACTGCGATTCAACGGGCGGAAGACGATTTGCGGCAGTTGCAGGCGCTGAACGCGCGAATGGCGCGGTTGGCTCGGGATTAACTGTTCGCTTTTTTCTCGCATTCGACGGAGCAGAAAAAAATGCGCTTATCCCCGTCGCCGTGGCGACGCATCAACGATTCCGCTTTGTAAGTGCCGCAGGTCACGCACTTGCGGAGTGTGGTATCGGCGTCGGGGACGGAATTTGCCTGGTTGGGCGTCGGGTCGTCGCTAACGGCGGACTTCACTTCATCGACAACGGCTTTCTGGATAATGCCCCACACGGCGCGGACGAAAGTCAGCACGACGAGAGAAATAATGATGCCGATTAGATACTTGATCATGGGAGGGAGATAGAAAAAGGGCGTCCATGGGAATGGACGCCCTAACCGGTAAAGCGCCTACTTCTTTGTCTTCGTCGTGCTCTTCTTGCCGGCCGGAGCGTTGGGGTTCTTGTACTCGGTTTGGATGGCCGAACCGGCGGCTTGGATCATACCCTTGGCCGCTTCCGCGAATGGACCATCGGGCTTCAACTCCAGGTATTTCTGGAAGGATTCCGTGGTTCCGGCCACCGCAACGGTCTTGCCGTCAGCGGTGATGGTCGCCTTGCTGAACAGGAAGAGGCCGTATTGGAAGTGGGCGTCGGCGTAGTTGGGATCGGAGTCAACGGCCTTCTTGAAGGCAATGCCTGCCGATTCCAATTGATTCACGTTGGTGAGGATGGCACCGAGGTTGTAGTAGTAGCGGCCGGCGTTGGGCGGGTCAAGCAGGGCGGCTTTGTCGAGCTCGGCCTGGGCTTCCGGGTACTTCTTCGACTTGGCTAGCGCCAACGCGAAGTTGTTGTGCATGCCGGCGTCGTCGGGCTTCAGTTCCAGCGCCTTCGCGTAGGCCTCCATCCCCTTGCCCAGTTCGGCGGTCTGCTCATCGCCCGTCTTCGTGCCGGCCAAGCCGACGTGCGCTTCGGCCTTGTTGGCCCAGATGACGACTTGCTTGGGATCCATGACAGAGGCCTTATCGAAGGCCTCAACGGCGCCCGTGAAATTCTTGGCTTTCATGGCTTCCATACCCGCGTTGAAGGCGTCGTTCAAATCTTTGTTCTTGGCCATGGCGGCGGCGCGTTCTTTCGCTTGTTTCTCCAGAGCTTCCCTCTGCTCCTTCGACATTTCGCGTGACATTTCTTCGGTGACCTTGCCGGTGGAGACGGCCTGCTCCATCGCTTTGCGCTGATTGGCCACCTTGGAGAGATCGAAGTTGATTGGGAGCGGATCGCCGAGGCGGGTGCGAACGCCCTTCACGGTGTCCAGCACTTTGCCGTCAACTTCCAACATGATGTCGTAGTTGCCGAGCGGGAGCCCGGCGTGGAACCACTGGCCCTTTTTGTTGGTCTTGACCTTGTAGGAACCCTTGATGTCTTTTCGTTCCAGTTTGATGAGGGCGCCGGGCATCAGCTTGCCGTCTTCGCCCTTCACTTCGCCTTCGAGCGATGCGGTCTGCGCGCTGGCGTTAATCGTAAACAGCGCCACAAGGGCTGTCAAACTCGCCAATTTCTGCAATATCTTCATTTCGAACCTCCAACGGGGTGAGTTTTCCCCAACTCTTGAGGATACTATATTACGGCCCCGGTGATGGGATGTTTCCGCAGGCGGCGGGGTTACCGAGTGATCCGTTGAGACTGGGACGGGAAGCCCGGGCTGTCCTGCTGTCTTGCTCGCAACACGATGAGACCGTCGTGTTCTTCCGGTGGAAATTCGCGCACGTTGGCAAAGTCGAGATCGAGTGAGACGAGGATGCGGTGTTCGATTCGGCACCGCTCAGCCACGATCTCATCGCTGGCGCCAGACATGCGTTCGTCCTCGATCATGTCGGCTTCGAAACCGGACTCTCGCGGCAGTTCAGCGAATTCGACCGGAAGGTTCTCGTCGATCTTAAATTTCAAACGACCGATTCCAACGAGGGCAATTCAAACGTCGATTCCCGCGCCAAGGCTGCGGCATAGCGAAGCGCGGCCTCGAGATCCGCCTCATTGAGCGCCGGGTAACTGCCAAAGATCCCGGCGTGCGAGACCCCGGCTGCGAGATTGTCAATCACAACCGAAACCGGTATGCGCGTGCCTTTGATGCACGCCGTGCCGTGGCACACGTTTACGTTTATGGAGATGCGCTGGCTCCAATCGACTGTGGGCATAGATAGGTGCTCCGCTGAAGTCGTCATAACACTCCCGTTTTGCGGGAACGAGCCGGAGTCCGGTGATCGCGGCAGGCGACAGTCCGGCCCAGCGCCGTCAGCGCATTCGAACGCCGTGGAATCTGATCGGCTTCCACGATCCAGCGTTGGTTTTCAAAGCGCGCCGGGTTCCGCGCACTTTGAAGGCCAGGGAGGCCGGCTTGCGTAGCGTCTCGTCGAAAAAATCTTTAAAAGAACTTAAAAGGAGCTTGACGGTAGCTACTTAACGTGGCTACTATTGCAAGAGAGGTGGCGCAAATGGAAATCGGAATCAAGGATGCGAAGAGCAATCTGTCCAAGCTCGTTGACGCGGCCATGGACGGGGAAGAAGTTTTCCTGACGAATCGGGGAGCGCGAATGATCCAGTTGGTTCCAGCTCCGAAAGCGGCCGACCCGAACCGGGGCCGGGGCGCATGGAAGGACAAGGTTGTTCTCTATGCCGGATGGGACTCGCGGGAAGAGGATCTGCGGATTCAAGGCCTATTTGAGTCCCCCTCGGCGGCTGGCGCGAAGTGACCGTCCTGTTGGATACCAATGCTTTCATCCGATGGTTGACCGGAGTACCCTTACCCAAGCGAGCCGAGCGGCTGTTACAAAAGGCGGATACGAAAATATACTTGAGCGTCGTATCCGTCTGGGAAATCGTGATGAAGCCGCGGCTGGGAATATCCGCCTTGCAGGCCGAGGAGGCGGTTCACGCGATGGGCGCCGTACTCCTTTCCATCCGGATCCGACATTTGGAAGAGCTATCCCGATTGGCGGTGAATGGAGATCATAAAGATCCGTTCGACCGGCTCCTGATCTCGCAGGCTCTTGCCGAAGGGATCACCATAGTGTCGAGCGATGACCGCTTCCCGGCGTATGGGCGGCTGGCCGTCCTTTGGGCTTAACGCCTCGCAGCCCCGTCCGAATAGCCATGGTGTACCATCGGAAAAAGTGCGCATACGACTCTTAGGAACCGCGCTGGCGGTGATTCTCGCGGCTACTCCGGCGGAACTGCGGAAAGCGGAGGGGTTGTACCAGCAGACGCGCTATCGGGAGGCATTGCTAGCGGCGCAACCGTTGCTGAACCAGAACTCTGACGCTTTGTTACTGGCCGGCCGCGCCGCCTACGGCATGGGCGATTATCGGAAGGCGACCGAATTTCTTGAGAAACTTGTTCAGCGCGATCCGTCGAATTCCGTCGGCCACCATTGGCTGGGCCGCGCGTTTGGGCGCCGGGCCGAAACCAGCTTTCCGCTGGCCGCGCCAGGGTATGCGTCCAAGGCGCGACAGAACTTTGAGAAGGCCGTGCAGTTGAATCCCGCCAATGGAGAAGCGTTGAATGATCTGTTCGAATACTATCTGCAAGCCCCCGGATTTCTCGGCGGCGGGCTGGAAAAGGCACAGGCGTTGTTGCCGAAAATCAAAAACGTAGACGCCGCCGAATACGAGTTCGCTCAGGCCAAACTGCAGGAGGCGAGGAAGGATTTCCCGAAGGCGGAGCACCATCTGATAAAGGCGGCGGAGTTGGCGCCAAAGTCCGTCGGCCGTGTGCTGGATGTGGCCCGTTTTCTCGCGCGGCATGGCCGTTTTTCCGAGAGCGTCATTTGGCTCGGTAACGCGGCGAAACTGTCGCCGAAGCACCCGCAAGTTCTTTTCCAAACCGCGCAAACCTACATCGAGGCGAAGCAGAATCTGCCTGCCGCGCGCGCCCTGCTGCATGAATATTTGCAGATGCCGCTGAATCCCGATCTGCCGCCGCGCGAAGACGCGGAGAGGCTGTTAAAGCAGGCCCGATGAACTGGCGAGAAGTGCTCCGATCCAGTCTGCAAGCGTTGCAGGCAAACCGCGTGCGGACTCTGCTGACCGCGCTGGGATTGGTGATCGGCAACGCCTCTGTGATCCTGGTAGTGACGATCTCCCTCACCAGCCGCGACTACGTGTTGGAGCAGATCCGCGGGATCGGGTCGAACCTGATCATCGCCTATTACGAAGCCGGCAACCGCGCCGGAACGCAAGTGGAGGCGGACTTCGTGAAGATCGCCGATGTGGCCGCGGTGCGCAATGCGTTCCCCGGCCGCATCAGCGCCGCGACGGGCGTAATGACCGTATTCGACCAAATGGTTATTCAGGGAAAAGTCCGCGACGTGAAGATCATCGGCTCCGACGAACAATACGCGTCCGTGCGGAATTTGGTCAGCGTAGCGGGCCGCTTCATGCAGGCCGACGATGTGGCGCTGCGGAACCGCGTGGCGATGTTGACGGAGAAACTGGCGGTCAAACTGTACGGCAGCCAGTCGAACTCAATCGGCCAAGTGGTTAAGATTCAAGGCCTGCAATTTACGATTATTGGAACGTTTCGCGAGAAAACGGACAGCTTCGGACTTTCGGAATTGTCAACAGAAACAATCCTCGCGCCGATCACGGTGTTGAAGTATCTGACCAGCGAAGAGCGCATCGATCCAATGTACGTGCAGGCGCGCGATCCGGGCGATGTCGTGCCCTTGACGCGGCAAGTGCAGACGTTGCTCGAATCCCGCCATCGCGCCGGCGCCAAATATTACGTCGACAACCTGACGGGCATTCTGGCGGCGGCGGAGAATATCGCTTTGATTCTCACCGTCGTGCTGATTCTGGTTTCGGCGATTACGCTGCTGATCTCCGGAATCGGGATAATGAACATCATGCTGGTGACGGTGACAGAACGGACGAGAGAGATCGGCATTCGACTGGCGGTGGGCGCTACGCGGCGAGCGGTGCTGACGCAGTTTCTGACGGAGGCGGTGCTGATTAGCGTTGGCGGGGGAATGCTCGGTATTCTACTAGGTGTGGCGATCCCCTGGAGCGCGGGGTATTTCGGCGGCATCGACATTCCAATCTCTCCGATTTCGGTGGCTGTCGCGTTTACCACGTCGTTCCTGGTCGGCCTGGTGTTCGGCTTACTGCCCGCCAACCGCGCCGCGCGTATGAATCCCACGGAAGCGCTACGTTACGAATGAACCACAAATTGACGGAAGGCCTGTGCTTTGAACTCCAAGCGCAATGCCCATCGACCGGTGCCCGCGCGGGTTTGTTGCACACCGCCCACGGAACCATCGAAACGCCTGTGTTTATGCCCGTCGGGACGCAAGGCACGGTGAAAGCACTGACCCCGGCGCAGTTGCAGGACGATCTGGACGCCAAGATCATTCTGGCTAACACGTACCATCTCTACCTCCGCCCCGGCCACGAGCTGATCCGCGATTTCGGCGGCCTGCACGAGTACATTCGCTGGCCCCGGCCGATCCTCACCGATTCCGGCGGTTTTCAGGTTTTCAGTCTCAGCAAGATTCGCAAGGTGACCGAGGAGGGCGTCGTCTTTCGATCCCATCTCAACGGCGACAAGCACCTGTTTACACCGGAATCGACGGTGGATGTGCAGCGCGCGCTGGGGTCGGACATCATGATGGTGCTCGACGAATGCCTGGAATATCCGGCACCGCCGATGAAGGAAGCGAGGCAGTCCATGCTGCGGACCGTCCGGTGGGCCGAACAGGCCTTTCGCCATTACCGCCAACAGGATACGCGCCAGGCGCTGTTCCCGATTGTGCAAGGCGCCATGTCCGCTGCACTACGCGTGGAGTGCGCCGAAAAGCTGTTGGAACTGCATGCGCCGGGATATGCGATCGGCGGATTGTCGGTTGGTGAACCGCGTGAGGAATCGTTGGCAATGACGGAGATTACCACCCCTCTTTTGCCCCGCGATAAACCGCGCTACGTGATGGGCGTAGGGAAGCCCGAAGAATTAATTGAATATGTAGCTCGCGGAGTGGATATGATGGATTGCGTAATGCCTTCCCGTAATGCCAGAAACGGCTGCCTTTTCACTTCGGAAGGCAAGGTCATCATCAAAAACTCCCGATACCGCGACGACCGGGCACCACTGGACCCGAATTGCGGCTGCTATACGTGCCTGAATTTCTCCAAATCGTATCTGCGCCATCTGTTTTTGGCGGGTGAAATCCTCTTCTCTGTCCTGGGTACGCTCCACAACATGCGGCGTTACCTTGACATTATGAAGAAAATCAGGCAAGCTATTTTGCTTGGGGATTTCCCTTCACTTCTTCGCGCAAACCGTGCCGCAACGGTAATAGGAATCGATTGACTCTCAGCCCTCTCATCTCAACATCCACATTAAATTCCATCATCGGCTTTTTGCCAATGGTGGCGATCTTCGGCATTTTCTATTTCCTGCTCTTCCTCCCCATGCAACGGCAGAAGAAGCAAACCGCGCAAATGTTGCAGAATTTGAAAAAGGGCGATATTGTCGTGACGAGTGGTGGATTGGTCGGGGAAGTTGTCGTCGTCGTGAAAGAGGACGACACCCTTGTGATCAAGGTAAAGCCCGACAATGTGAAACTCCAAGTGACGCGCACCGCGGTTGCGTCGCTGCAAAAGCCGGAAACTCCCTCCACCTAACGAATTTTGAACAAGAGCATTACCCATGAACAGTACCCTGCGTAACAAAGCGATTTTTGTGTTGGTGATCATCCTGATCTGTTTGTACGGCATCATCGGACTGCCTAAGAGCAAGGAAGAGTTGGTCAAGAACTGGAACGAGAATATCCGCCTCGGTCTCGACCTGAAGGGCGGAAGCCAGTTGGTGCTGCAGGTACAGGCGCAGGACGCATTTAAGGCGGAGGCCGATCAGACGATCGAGCGGCTGAAGATCGAAATGCAGAAGGACGGCGTCTCCTACGTATCGCTGGATCGCAACGATCCGCAGCGGCTCGAAGACGCCGAAAAGATCGAGATACAGGTAAAGGGAATCGGGGTTGACAAGGTCGCCGCGTTCCGTGAAGTTGTAAATTCTCGCTTCGCCTCGTGGAATTTGAATTCGGTCTCTGGATCGGATTTCCGGCTGACGTACAAGCCGACCGAAGCGGGCGTGTTGCGCAAGGATACTTTGGAACGGTCTATCCGTACGATTGAGAACCGCATTAACGGACTGGGGCTCGCTGAGGCGACCGTGCAGCAGCGCGGCGGCTCACAGAATGAATCGGAAGTTCTGGTGCAGATGCCCGGCGTTGACGACCCGGCCCGCGTGAAGGCTCTGATCTCGGCCGCGGCCATGCTCTCGATCACCGAGGTCAAAGGCGGACCCTACCCGGATCGCGCGCAGGCGCTGGCGCAGAACGGCGGTGTCTTGCCCATCGGCACAATCCTGGAGCGCGAAAAGGCCCGCCCCGGCTCGCAGGGAGAGTCCTGGTGGCTGCTGGGCCGTAACGCCGTTGTCACCGGACGCGACCTTCGCAACGCCCGCCCGGCGCAGGATGAATTTGGAAAGTGGGAGACGTCGTTCACGCTTTCCCAGGACGCCTCCAAACGCTTTGGCCGATTCACAGAAGCCAACGTCAACAACAAACTGGCAGTCGTCCTTGACCACAATATTTTCAGTGTCGCAACTATTCAATCCAAGATCGAAGACTCCGGCCGGATTACCGGCATCGGCGATCAGACTTCGGCGAGCGATCTAGCCTTAACGCTCACGTCCGGCTCGCTGCCGGCGGGAATCGTATATCTGGAGGAGCGCACGGTGGGACCGTCGCTCGGAGCCGATTCGATTCGCGACGGGCTGATGGCCGGCGTCGTCGGCGTCAGCACCGTGGTGCTGGTGATGCTCGTTTATTACAAGCGCGCCGGAATCAACGCCACACTCGCGTTGATCCTGAACGGGATCATTCTGCTCGCCGCGCTTTCCTACTTCGGTGCCGTTCTTACGCTGCCGGGCATCGCCGGATTCATTCTGACAATCGGCATGGCCGTGGATTCCAACGTCCTCATTTTTGAGCGTATACGCGAAGAACTGCGCAACGGCAAGGCTGTGATCGCCTCGGTCCACGCTGGCTTTGGTAAGGCTTTTCTGACGATTATCGATACCCACGTCACTACCGTCGTTTCGTGCGCGTTTCTGTTCGCTTTCGGTTCAACGGCGGTGAAGGGCTTTGCCCTGACCTTGACGATCGGCCTGATTGCCAATATTTTTACGGCGGTCTTCGTTTCGAAGTTCATCTTCGATTGGGAGCTGTCGGGTAAAGAGCAGTTGACGACGTTGAGCATCTGATCGAATTTTGACATCGGCCGCCGGTTTCGGACTCTGTCCTCCGGCCCAGTACCCGCCGGTGTTTGTAAGAAGCAAGCAATTTGTGATACGTTTTCTAAGATCAAGCGGGAACTAATTGCTCGAACTTGGTGTCCAACCTTCAAGGCGACCGCTAGCAGTAATTCATGGAAATTTTTAAGAACACGAACTTCGACTTTCTAGGGAAAAAATGGCCCTTCATTATCGCCTCTCTGGTCCTGACAGTGCTGGGCATCGGCAGCCTGATCATAAAAGGCGGACCCCGGTACGGCATTGACTTTAAGGGCGGCACGGTAACCACGGTGCGGTTCCAAAACGCCGTCAGTGAAGACCAGATCCGGGCGGCGCTCAGCGCCAAGATCCCGGGCGAAATCGTCGTGCAGCGCGACACCACCACCAACGACGTACTGATCTCCACCGAACTGCGGGATGAGAAGGCGCTGGACGCCGCCCGCGAACTGGTCACCAGCACGCTGAAAGCGAATTTTGGCGGGGAAGACGGCGGCAAGCTCGACCTTTCCGGCGCGGGAACTGCCAGCGTGGCCGACCGGCTCCGCGGACCTCTCGCCGCAAGCTTGAAAGAGGAGCAGGTTCAAGACGTGGCCAAAGCCATCACAACCTACCGTGACGCGCAGAAGCGCGGACTACTGGGGAACATCGACGCGCTGAGCGGTGTCAATGGTGTAAGCTCGCAGGTGCTGAATGTGCTGAAGCAAG
The DNA here is from genome assembly GCA_945900935.1 of Candidatus Sulfopaludibacter sp. SbA3. Taxonomy (GTDB): domain Bacteria; phylum Acidobacteriota; class Terriglobia; order Bryobacterales; family Bryobacteraceae. Next base: position 19,893 of record CAMDKT010000025.1, read on the forward strand.
AAGCGTTTGTCGCCCCGTACCAAATTCGCGGATTCGATCTCGTCGGCCCCAAGGTCGGTGCCGAACTTCGGTCCCAGGCATTGACTGCGACGCTGCTGGCCTTAGCCGGCATGCTGATCTACATCGCGTTCCGGTTTGAGTTCGTTTACGGGTTGGCGGCCGTTATCGCCGTCCTCCACGACACCATCATCACCATCGGCCTGTTCTCGATGTTCGACAAGGAAATCTCACTCACGGTGATCGCCGCGCTGCTCACCCTTGTCGGTTTTTCGATGAACGACACGATTGTCGTTTTTGACCGCATCCGGGAGAACCTCCCCGCGATGCGCAAGGAGAAGTTTGACAACGTCGTCAACGCCAGCATCAACCAGACGCTGAGCCGGACGATTCTCACTTCGGGTTTGACGTTTATCACCGCCGCGGCGCTGTGGGTGTTCGGGGGTGCCGTGCTCAACGGCTTCTCTTTCGCTCTAGTCGTCGGCATCATCATTGGAACGTATTCTTCGATTTTCATTGCCAGCCCAATCCTCATCTGGGGACGGGATTGGATGGAGAGCCGCCGGACGGGTCAACCCAGCGCGGGGGCGTCTCCGGTGACTGC
>CAMDKT010000026.1 GCA_945900935.1 Candidatus Sulfopaludibacter sp. SbA3
GGAACGCGCATGCCTGAGGCGAGAGCTTTCAGGAGAGCCGGACGCGGGAAATCTGCACCTCCGGTTCGACGAGGGGAGAGGGGGACACAGTTCGCACTGTCGCTTCCTCTCCTACTCTACCGGCTCGGTGAGGTCTACCGTCAGGGAGCCGTGCCGCGAAATTGACAGTGTTGTTTCCTGACGGCCCCTTAACGCGTAAGTACCCGAACGGTGACGCCGCTGCCGCCCACCGGTCCGAAATAGACTCGCTGGGTGGCTTTTTGGAAGTCGGCGGGTTTGGCCTTGGCAATGTCGACGAACTTCTGGGGGTTGCGGTCGACAAGCGGGAACCAGGAGCTTTGCACTTGAATCATTACTTTGTGGCCGCGCCGGAAGGTATGGAACACGTCGGGCATGCGGAAGCTGATCTTGTCCATTTGGCCGGGCGTAAACGGTTCGGGCTTCTCGAAACTCTTGCGGAACTTGCCTCGAAACGGTTCGCCGCGGACCAGTTGCTGGTAACCGCCCATGCGGACGCGTTTGGGGTTCGGAACGGGGTCCGGGAAGTCATTCGGATAGACGTCGATTAGTTTGACGACGAAGTCAGAATCGGTGCCGGTGGTGGACACTTGGAGCGACACGTCGAGCGGTCCGGCCAGTGTCAGATCCTCTTCCAACTCCGGCAATTCGAAGACAAGCACGTCGGGCCGGGTCGCCGCCTGGCGCTGGTCATCGAGCATGTATTCGACGGTCATGGTGTTTGCCGTATAGGGCACGGACGGGACGGGTTTGGCGGGGTCACTGACATATTCCGCGAAGCCGCCGCGCGACGGGGGATTCCAGCCCAATCGCGCGTCGGGTTGAAGATGAATGGTTCTTTCGACGGCTTCTTTGGGCGGCCAGGCGGGCAGATGATGCCATTGGTTTGCGCCGGTTTCGTAGACAATCGCCTCGGCGAGCGCGGCGGGTTTGTCGTCACGCAGCAGCTTTTCGAAGAACGGGAATTCGACGTGTTCGCGGTACCACCGGGATGTGTTTTGATGGAACGGCACGTCGCCCAGATGATTGCCGTCGCCGTTGGCCCACTGTCCGTGGGACCACGGACCCATAACCAGAATATTGTAAGTGCCTGGGTTATTCGCCTCGGTTTTCTTGTAAGTCTCCAGGGCACCGAACAAGTCTTCGGCGTCGAACCAACCGCCCACGGTCATGATAGCGGGCTTGATGTTCCGCAAGTGCGGCCGGACATCGCGATCCTTCCAGAACGAGTCATAATTTGAGTGATCCATCAGGTCGCGCCAATACGGGACGCGGTTCTTCAGTAACTGCTCGTTGATCTCTTCGAGCGTCCCCATTTTCAGGAAGAGCGAGTAGCCGTCGGGCGAAGTGTATTCGGGGTTCTTGCGGACTTCGGTGGGGTTGGCCTGGGTGTCTTTGTCATTTGAATACATCCAGCGCGCCGCGTGAGCGAGGAAGAATGCGCCGTTGTGACGCCAATCGTCGCCAATGAACCAGTCGCCGACGGGCGCTTGCGGGGAAACGGCCTTGAGGGCGGGGTGGGCGTCGAGCATTCCCATGGTCGAATAGAACCCCGGGTATGAGATGCCCCACAGACCGGCGCGGCCATTGTGGTTGGGCAGTTTTTTTAGCAGCCAATCGATGGAATCGAAGGTGTCGGTGGCTTCGTCGAAGTCCATCGGGCCGCTCTTGGTTGGCTTGTAGGGCCGGACTTGTTCAAACTTGCCCTCGCTTTTATAACGCCCGCGGACGTCCTGGTAGACGAATAGGAAGCCGGCCTTTTGGGTGTACTCGGATGGTCCCAGCGTTGCGCGGAACTGATCTGCGCCGTAGGGCTGACAACTGTAGGGAGTGCGAGTCATCAGGATCGGGTACTTTTTGGACATGTCCTTGGGCTGATAGACGGCGGTGTAGAGTTTCACGCCGTCGCGCATGGGAATCATGTATTCATACTTGGTGTATTGTTCTTTGGCGGGTTTTGGCTTTAGGGGCGGGTCATTGTCCTGTGCCAGGGCCAGAACGGAGAGGGCGAAGAAGAGGATTGGTACGCGCATGGGTTGCAGTTTATCGTGTAAACTGTCACCAAGAAGCGCCGGTGTGTTTCCCGCGGAACTGAGAGGGGTCCATGTTGAGAAATTCTTTCGCAGGTGTTCTTTCGATTCTTCTGCTGACGGCGGCGGGTGTTGGCGGGCAGGAATCGCGCGGCGCGATCACGGGTCGCGTGCTGGATTCGCAGGGCGGCGTTGTGCCGGGAGCGAAGGTGGCAGTTACGAACACGGCCACGAATGAGACGCGGCGAGGGCAGACGAACCCGACGGGTTATTACGAGTTCAACTATCTGGAACCGGCCAACTACACGGTTACGGTGGAGGTCGCGGGGTTCAAGAAATCGGTGCGCCCGAATGTGACGGTGCAAGTGGGCTCGCGGCTGGAAATCGACGCGCGGCTGGAAGTGGGCCAAGTGATGGAGACGGTGGAAGTGAGGGCGGATGTGCCATTGCTGGAAACGACTTCGGCCAGCGGCGGACGGGTGTTAGATCAGAAGAATCTGGTGAACCTGCCGTTTTCGGATTTGAATCCGTTCGCGCTGACGGCGCTGGCGCCGGGGATGCAGTGGACGGGGCAGCCGGAGTATCGCCGGCCGTTCGACAATGCCGGCACGTCGGCATTCAATACGATGGGCGGCGTGGGGCAGAATGAATATACGATCGACGGCATGACGGTGACTGGCACGGGGCGCAGGGTGGGCTACGTGCCGCCCTCGGACGCGATCACGGAGTTCAAACTGGAGACGTCGAACTTCGACGCGAGTCAGGGGTTCACGTCGGGCGCGGCGATCAACGTGAGTTCGCGCGGCGGTACCAACAAGCTGCATGGTTCGTTGTTCAACCAGCACTGGCAGAACCGGTGGAACGGGACGGGCCATTTCCAGCGCGAGGGTTTCCTGCAGCGGGAGCGGGCTGGAACGTTGAAGGCGAATGAACAGAGGCAGGCGACGGGGAGATCGAATAACTACGGGTTCATGGCGTCAGGGCCGATTTGGCTGCCCAAGATTTACGATGGGCGCAACAAGATGTTCTGGTCAATGACGTGGAACGGGATCAAGCAGAGCAAAGCGGAGACGACCGACGGCCAACTGAACCGTACGGTGCCAACGGCGTTGATGCGGACAGGCGACTTCAGCGAGTTGCTGAACGCACCGAACGGGGCGCAAAGATTTACGATTTATGATCCGCGGACCGCGCGAGCGCAAGGAAATACGGTCGTGCGGACTCCATTCCCCGGCAACAGGGGAGTTCCGGTGTTGAATCCGGTATATGAGTTTTACTCCAAGTTGTACCCATCGCCAAACAATGTCGCGGGACTGGTGACGCCGGAGCAGACGTTGAACTATCTGGCGTTCGCAATGCCGAAGGATGAGAATTTCAACTCGATCATCAATCGCTTCGATTTCAAGGTGAGCGAAAGGCACAACGTTAATTTTCGCTGGCAGTGGAATGACCGTCTGGCCGATGAGTACGACTGGACGTACGAGACCGCGCGCGGTCTGCATTCGAACGGCTTGACGCGCATCAACAGGGGCGGCAATGTGAGTTGGCTGTACACGCTCAGCGCTTCGAACATTTTGGACGTGAGCTTCGGGTTGTCGCGGTTTGAGGAGGGCAGCCGCAATCTAAGCCGGACGAAATTCGGGCCGAAGGACGTGGGCTTGCCGGATTATTTGGAGACGCGCGCGGGAGCCAATCGCCAATTGCCGACGATGAACTTCGGCACAATATCGAGTGTCAGCGGCGGCTATCCGGTGGTGGGGCAGATTGGAAGCACGGGCGAGTTGCGCGCGCAGATGACCACGATCCGCGGGAACCACAGCTTCAAGTACGGGATTCAGGAACGGCGGCACTTGTGGGCCGGACTTGGACCAGGGAATTCGGCGGGTGCGTTTAGCTTTGGTAACGGGTTTACGCGGGCTACCAATGTGGATAATCTGGCGGTGACGCACGCGCACGACTGGGCGTCCTTCATGATGGGCATTCCGGCGGGTGCCAGCATTGACACGAACGATTCGACGGCGTATACGACGCCGCGGCGGGGCATCTACTTCCAGGACGACTGGCGGGTGAGCCGGAAGCTGCGGCTCTCGCTGGGCCTGCGGTATGAGTATGAGGGCGGCATCCGGGAGCGATATAACCGAGCGCTGGGCGCGTTCTTCCTGCCTGATTTGCAGTTGCCGTTCACGGCATTGGTGAAGGCGGCGTATACGGCGAACCCGGTGCCGCAGTTGCCGGCGGCGCAGTTCAATCCCGTGGGCGGGACGACGTATCTGGGCCAGAACGGCTTCGATACGGCGACGAAGGGCACGAATATTTTCCTGCCGAAGTTGGGCGTGGTTTACAGCATCAACGATAAGACGGTGTTGCGCGCCGGCTGGGGCATGTATATGGACTCGCTGAACTCCAACAATACGCGGCCGGATACGTTTGGCTACAACCAGGCGACGAGCACGCCGATCAGCCTGGACAATAATCTGACGCTGTGCTGCGGAACGGGCGCGATTGCCGGTTTGGCGCGCGGGAACACGCCGATGAATAATCCGTTCCCGGTGCGGCAGGACGGCACGCGGTTCGACGTTCCGCTGCAGAATGGGCTGGGCGCGATTCCGCGCGTGGGCCGCGGATTTTCGGGACTGCCCTACGATTACCGGCCGCCGTTGCAGCACCGGTGGCGGATTGGCATGCAGCGGGAAGTGATGAAGAACACGTTGCTGGATGCCTCCTACAACGGCGCTTATTCCTATCTTCCGGTTTCGCAACGAATCGACTTCCTGCCGCAAAGCAACTGGACAACCGGGAACGTGCGCGACCAGAGCAAGGACAACCTTCTGAATGGAAATACCCCCAATCCTTACGTAATCGGCAACCTCGCTCCGTTGCGAACCGCTACTCCGGCGCTCTATAACTACATGGCCGGGCAGGGATTTTTCACGCGGACGGTGATGCCGTTGAACCAGTTGTTGCGGCCATTCGGACACATGACCGGCATGACGGGAATTCGGCCTGGGGTGGACTGGAAGTCAGTGCAGGGGTACAACAAATATCACGACTTACAGGTGCTGTTGGAACGGCGGTATATGAAGGGAATCACTTCGTCGTTCATGTATACGTGGGCGGCGTCGTACGTGGCGGATTTCTACTTGAACGAGTTCGACTCGGCGCCTTCGGAGCGGATCAATAACAATGTTCTTCCGCACCGGATTGCCTGGACGACGATTTGGGAAACGCCGGTTGGCAAGGGCCGGAAATACGTGAAGGACGGGTTCGCCAGCCACTTGGTGGGGAACTGGAATTTGAGCTGGATTTACCAGCGGCAGAGCGGCGCGGCGACGGACTGGGGCAACCGGTTCTTCCAGGGCGACGTTAACCAGTTAGAATCGCTGTTCAAGTCCGACAGTCTGCGGAGCGGCGACATTCGGCAGTGGTTCGACAGTTCGCTGTCGTATCGCGGGACGGGCGCGCTGCCGAGCGGTTTCGTGGGCTTTGACGGGAGGACGGCAAGCCAGCCGGGCTCCTATCATGTCCGCATGTTCCCGGTGCGGCTGAATTCGCTTCGTTCCGATGGGATCCGGAACTGGGACGTGAAGATTGAACGCCTGTTCCCGATCAAGCCGGAGCAGGGCATTCAGGCGCGGTTCTCGGTGGATCTGTTGAACGCGACGAACCGGACGAATTTCAGCGGGCCGGTGACGGATCCGACGAATTCGAACTTCGGGCGGGTGACGGGTCAGCGGGGATTGCCGCGGGTGATTCAGTTTAATTTGCGGGTGGAGTTTTAGCTGCTTTTAGTGCCGGTAGCCGAGGGTGATTTCCAGATCGTTGGCAATCGTCTGGGCGAGGGCGCGGATGGCGTCTTGCGTTTTCAGATCCTGCGCGTAGAAATCTTCAGCCCAGCGCTTGCGGTCGGTGAAGGGTTCGACGAGGAAGACAGTGACGCGGGACTGGACGCCGGTTTGGCGGACGGAGATGGCGAGGACCATGGCGGCGCCGGTGGCTTTGGCGAGTTCGGGGCCTTGTTTGGGGTTTGTGCGGAACTTGAGGATCGACGGCCAGCCGATGATGGGGATTTTGCCGCTATTGGCAACGTGGGCGGTGACGGCTTCGGCGAGGGCTTCGTCGGCGGGGTCGAGGCCGGCGGGGTCGATGAATGTCCAGCGGGCGGGGACGATGGCGAGGGCGTTTTGGGGGACGGTTTGACGGGTGAAGAAGAAGGCCGCTGCGGCGATTGCGAGGACGGTCAGGGTGAGAATGAGGCGGATTGGCATTCGCTTGGGTTGGGGCGTGGAAATTGTGGGAGCGTAGGTTCCTTTGGGAAATTCGATGCGGAATTTGTCGGCGCGGCCGGGGCCGGCGTAATATTCGGCGAGACGTTGGCGGAGGCGGCGGGCTTCGACGCGGACGATGGGATCGAGGCGGGGATCGTAGTTGTCGGGGCGGTCAAAGACTTCGCGGCCGAGGACGTATTCCTTGATTTGGGCGGCCTCGCCGTTGATGTGGGCTTCGACGGTGAATTGGAGGAAGCGGCGGAGGCGATCGGCGTTGACGAATCCGGGACTGGCGAGAATCGCTTGGAGATGCTGGCGGAGGGCGGCGGGATCGCTCATTGGATTGAGTTTAACGGTAAGATTACGGCGGCGGTTTATGGCGGTCCGCCGTTGATTTGTCAGCGGATCGAAATTGGGTCGGCGAAGTCGTTGCCGTGGAAGAATGTGGATGGCTGGGCGGGGCAGGATCCGTGGTATGAATTGAAACGGGTGACGGGGGACACGCTGGCGTTGTTGTCGCCTTCGGCGGCGGCGGTGAAGATGGGAGGGAACGGGATGGACGCGGCGTTGTCGCGGATGGCGGATTGATCGGGGAATGAGAGCGCGGCGGGCGCGCCCTCATTCGGTCGATTAGAAGAACATTTTAAGCGCAAACCGAATCTCACGTTCGCCGGAAGCGCCGAGGACTTCGGTGTAGCCGTTGAGGGCGCGGATGGAGCCATCGGGGTTGCGGGTGAGGTTGGAGACAGTCGCGCCGGGGTTGTTGAAGCGCGGCGTGTTGGTGATGCTGAAGGACTCGGCGCGGAATTGGAGCTTCACTTTTTCGGTGATCTGGAAGTTTCGGAAGAGGCTGGCGTCGAGTTGGAAGGAGCCGGGTCCGCGCATGGTGTTACGGCCCGTCGTGCCGTAACGAACGGCGGTGACGGGGGCGAAGGCGTTGGGGTTAAACCAGCTCTGACCGGGGCCGACGTTGCCGAGGACCTTTACTTCGGAGAGGATCTGGTCGGCGGTCTGCGTGTTGCCGGGGGCGTTGAGGGACGTGCCGACAGTGCCGACGGAGAAGGGCGTGCCCGTGTAAATGCTCATGACGCCGTTGGTTTGCCAGCCGCCAAGGAGCCAGGAGGCGGGACCGGCGGTTAGCATCTTCTTCCCTTTGCCGAAGGGAAGTTCGTAGACGCTGTAGACCTGCAGGTTGTGGGTTCGGTCAAAACCGGCGACGGCACGATTGCGGCCCCAGTCGCTGGGGGTATTCCAGGCGAGACCGGAGTCGTTGTTGTCGTTGAAGTTGATGGCCTTGGACCAGGTGTAGGAGAGGCCGAACATGCCGCTGCCGGCGAACTGGCGGCGCAACTGGGTTTGTAGCGAGTTGTAGTTGGAAGTGCTGAATGGTGTGTAGAGGCTGATGTTGCCGATGCGGCCGGGGTACAGAAGCGCCAGTGCGCGGCCGGCATTGCCAGTACCGGGGGTGGCGGCGTTGATGTTGATGATGGCCGTTTGGCGAATGGCGCGGGTGCCTACAAAGCCTGCCTGAAGGTTGAAGCCGGCACCGATTTCGCGTTGAATAGTGAAGTTGAACGACTGGATGTAGCCACGGTTGAACTTCGCGGGGAACGTCGTGGTGCCGACGGCGAGAGGAAGGTCGATGACGCCTTGATTGAGCGCGGGACCGACGACTTCGGGGATGCCGATGCGCAAGGTTCCGGCGTTTTGAAAGGTGGATGCGCCGGTGAATTGGGAGGAGATTGTGGCGGGGTAAGAGTCGCGCATGCGGCGGAAGGAATCGGGGTCGACGCTGATGCCGTAGCCGACGCGGAAGACGGTCTTTTCATTGGCGCGATAGGCGATGCCGAGGCGCGGGGCGAGTTGGCCGATGCCGACATCGACACCGGTATCGGTGGGGGTGGTGCCAACGCCGCCGACGAGGACTTTGTCGGTTGTGGGGTCGTAGCGTTCACCGCCGCGGTGGTCGCGGGTGGCGAAGGGGTATTTTTCAAAGCGAGTGCCGTAGTTGATGGTCAGCTTGCGATTGACAGCCCAACTATCGCGGATGTAGAAGCCGTAGCCTGGCATGCGGACGGCGGCGGGGTTGACGTATTGGACGTCCTTGCCCATACCGAACGGGAGGCCGAGGAGGAAGTCGGAAAAGCCGTTGAAGGCATTGGAACCAAGGGCTCCGGGGGCGTTGAGAACGGTGAGGCCGCCGGTGAAATTGAACCCGCCACGCGGGCCGAAGGCGGCCTGGGGCTGGAAGTGGTTGATGGTGTAGTAGGTGTATTCGCCGCCGAATCGCAGGGAGTGCGCGCCGCGAATGACGCTGACATTGGCGGTGGCGGAGTATTGGTTATCGCGGAAGAGGAAGGGGTTGGAGACGTTGGGATTGCCGATGGCGGAGAAGCCGCTGATGTTGAAGCGGGGATAGCCGCTTTGGAGGCGATCGCTGCCGTTGGTGCCGGGGATTTTTAGTGTATCGAGACCGTGGTTGACGCCGAGGTCGATGTTTTCAGCGGAGATGCGCTGGCGGGTGAAGCCAATGTTGGCATCGAAAAGGATGGTGGGGCTGAGCGTGTAAGTGCCGCCGATAGCCGCGGTTTGAATGAAGCCGGGGGCCTTGCCGGGCTGGCCGCCTGTGAGGGCGTCACCGAGAGCTTTCTCAAGCGACGGCGGATCGAAGATATCGCTGGGCGAGAAGCTGTAGCGGCCGAAAACGGAGGATTTGTCGGTGGGGTTGTAGTTCACTTTGAAGTCGGCGTTATCGCGGTTGAAGATGTAGGTGCCGGTGGCGAGATAGTTCGACGGAAAGACGGGGAGATTTGGATTCGGGATGAGGGCGGTCATGATGGCCGAGGCCGAATCGAAGCGGCTGGCGGGGATGCGGCTGTTGGGGAAGACGGCGCGGCCGGTGCCATTGGCAGCGCCGGTGGCGGGGTCATAAATGTTGGTGCCCGAAGCGGAGAAATCGCCTTGGCGGAGCGAGGCATTGGGGACGGTGCGGAAGGCGGAAGCGAAGCGTCGGCGGGTGGTGCGTTCCCAATCGGCGAAGAAGAAGAGTTTGTTCTTTACGATGGGTCCGCCGATGGTGCCGCCGAATTGATTGAGGAGATTTTTGGGCAGTTGGGGAGCGGTGAAGAAAAAGTTACGGGCCTGAACTTTTGAGTTGGTGTGGTACCAGTGGCCGGAGCCGTGGAATTCGTTGGTGCCGGATTTGATGGAGACATTGATGGCTGCGCCGCCGGCCATGCCTTGTTCGGCGTCGAAGGAGTTGGAGACGAGGTTGACGGCTTCGATGGCTTCGGCGGGCGGGACGTAGGCGATGATGTGAGGGAGCCAGGGGTAGCTTACTGTCGCGCCATCGAGGCGGGTGTTGTTGTTGGAATAGGACGCGCCGTTGACGTTGGTGCCAAGGGAGCGCTGGGGGTTGCCGGCGTCGGAGTGGAGTTCGGCGGGCGGCGAAAAGCCGGGGAGAAGTTTGTAGAGATTCTGGAAGTTACGACCTTGCGCGCCGCCAAAGGGGAGGTTCATGACCTGCGTTTTGGTGATCTGATTATTGACGTCGGCTCGGTCGGTTTGGAGGGAGAGGGCGGAGGCGCTGATGGTGACAGATTCGCTGACCTGGGCGACTTGGAGGCGGGCGTCGATGCGGCGGATGGTGTTGGTGAGAATGGTCACGCCCTCCTGGACGACGGTGCCAAAGGAGGGAGCGGAGATGGTTACCTTGTAGGAGCCGGCTTGGAGATCGTTGATTTGGAAGGCGCCGCGTTCATCGGAGGTTGTTTGGCGGCCGACGCCGGTGGAAGTGTTGACGGCTTCGATTTTGGCGTTGGGGACGACGGCGTTGGAGGCATCGACGACGGAGCCGGTGAGTGTACCGTAGAGTACCTGGGCGAAGGAGGCGGGAGATGTGAATGAAAGAGCGATAAGCAAGACGGCGAGACGCATAGTGTCCCAATCGTATCGCAAATTGTGATTAACTCGTTCTCATGTTTATCAGGGCTATTTCTTGGTTGGCGCTCGTTTTGACGCCATTGGCCGCGCAATCGATTACGGGTTCGCTGTCGGGTTCGGTGACGGACTCATCGGGGGGCGCGGTAGCCAACGCGAGCGCGAAGCTGCGGAGCGTGGCGACGGGATTTGAACGGACGGCGGCGACGAATGAGGCCGGCCGATTCTTCTTTGGATCGTTGCAGCCGGGGCCGTATACATTGGCCTTGGAAGCGCCGGGGTTCAAGCGATTGGAGCGGACGGGGATTCCCGTTTCGGCGGCGGAGACGCTGAATTTGAACGATCTGCGGCTGGAAGTGGGACAGGTTACCGATAGGGTGGAAGTGACGGCGCAGGGCGCGGTGGTGCAGACGCAAACGGCCGAGCGCGCGGGCGTGTTGACTTCGTCACAAGTGGAAAATCTGGCGTTGAAGGGGCGGAATGTTACATCGCTCGTGTCGCTGTTGCCGGGTGTGGTGGATTTGGACGACCCGGATCAGTTGGCGACCAACTGGAATTTCAACGTGCAAGGCGGGCGGCGGAATTCGAACAATTTGACGATTGACGGGGCGACGGTGAATGCGATTGGGAACAACTTCAACGCGGTGGTTTCGGTGTCGATGGACGCGGTGGCGGAAGTGAAGGTGTTGCTGTCGAATTATCAGGCTGAGTACGGACGGATGTCGGGCGCGAATATCGTGATTGTGACTAAGTCAGGAACGAAGGATTTTCATGGGCTGGCGTCGTACTTCAAGCGCAACGAGGTTTTGAACGCGAATGACTTTTTCAATAATCGGCTGGGGCGCGTGCGGCCGCGGTACCGGTTTGACACTTGGAACTATCAGTTGGGCGGGCCGGTGTATCTTCCTGGGAAGTTCAATACAAACAAGGACAAGCTGTTTTTCTTCTGGAGCCAGGAGTTCTGGCCGCTGACGATTCCGACGCCGCTGAGCCAGTTGACGGTGCCGACGGCGCTGGAGCGCGCGGGTAATTTCTCGCAGTCGGCGGATGTGAATAACGCGCTGATCCCGGTGCGCGATCCGTTCAACGGGAATGTGCCGTTCGCGGGAAATGTGATTCCGGCGAACCGGCTGGACGCTAATGGGCTGGCGCTATTGAAAGTGTTGCCGCCGCCCAATTTTACGGACCGGTCGATATCGCGCGGGAACTTTAACTACGTGTTTCAGGACCTGCCGCGGGTACCGAAGCGGACGGATACGTTTAAGGCGGATTGGAACTACAATCCGTCGAATCTGTTCACGTTCGGTTATACGCGACGCGACGATATTAACGATGGGAAGATTGGGATTCCGGCGGGGGCGGGGAATTATGATGTGGTGCGGCAGCGGTCGGAGAACAAGGGGAAATTGTTTTTGGGGCGGTATCAGAAGATTGTTTCGCCGACTTTGATCAATGAATTTAACGGGTCGTACTCGACGCGGCCGTTGAACAACGTGATTGCCGACGCGGATTTGAAGACGATTCAGCGGGACGCAATTGGGTTCAAGCTGGGCCAATTGAGCGCGGCGGATAATCCGCTGGGGATCATGCCGAATACGAGTTTTGGCGGCGTGCCCAATCCGGCGCAGGTTAACTTCGATGGGCGGACGCCGCTGCAAACGACGCACGAGATCATCTCCATTTCGAACAACTTGAGCAAGACGTTCACGACGCATACATTAAAGCTGGGCTTCTATTTTGACCGGCTGTGGGCGGAGAACCAGGCGACGGCGGGCGCGTTCAACGGGGCGTTCAACTTTGGCCGGAATGTGAACAATCCGCTGGATACGAATTATGCGTATTCGAACGCGGCGCTGGGGGTTTACAACCAGTACGACGAGCCGAAGGGCCGGCCGTTTCCGGTGAACATCGCGACGAACACGGAATGGTTCGCGCAGGATACGTGGCGGGTGACGAAGCGGTTCTCGTTGGATTTGGGCGCGCGATTTCATTGGCTGCCGCAATCGACGATTGTGGGTGATCGGCTGGCGGGATTTTCGGCTGCGGCGTTTAGCGCCGCGGACACAGTGCGGCTGATTGAGCCGTTTTTGCAAGGGACGACGCGCGTGGGGCGGAACCCGAATACGGGGCAGATCGTGCCGGGGACGCTCATTGGCGCGATCGCGCCCGGTCGAGGGAACCCGGCGAACGGGATGATTTCCAGTGTGACGGATAAGGCGGTGCCGGGCGCGTTGATGAAAGATCCGCGGGTGCAATTCGCGCCGCGCGTGGGCTTTGCGTGGGATGTGGCGGGGAACGGAAAAACGTCGGTGCGCGGCGGGTTTGGCATTTTTTATAACCGCATGTCGCATGGCGTGGTGCTGACGGATTTCAGCGTGCAGCCACCGTTGGTGGAGCGGCCGACATTATTCTTTGGGCAGATGGCGAATCTATTGGGATCGAGCGGGACGCTTTTCCCGGCGAGCGTGTTTGGACTGGATATGAATGCGAAGGTGCCGCGGGTGATGAATTTCTCGTTTTCGGTGCAGCGCGATGTGGGGATGAACACGATTGTGGACGTGGCGTATGTCGGGGCGTTGGGGCGGCATTTGCTGTGGCAGCGGAATCTGAATGCCATTCCATTCGGGACAAATTTCAGCGCGGCGGCGTTGGACCGGACGACGAATCGGCCGTTGCCGCCGGCGTTTTTGCGACCGTATCCTGGGTATGGCGACATCAATTTGCGGGAGCCGGCGGGGTCGTCGAATTATCATTCGCTGCAGATGTCGGCGAACCGGCGGTTTGCGTCGCGGTTGCAGTTCGGGGTTTCGTATACGTGGTCGAAATCGTTGGACTACAACTCCGATGATGGGAACGCCGTTTCGGTGCTGGTGCCGGTGCGGGTTTGGAATTATGGGTTGTCGTCGTATGACCGGACGCATGTGTTGAAGGCGAATTGGATTTACGATTTGCCGAAGTGGCGGGGGGCTCCTTCATTGATGAGCATGGTGGTGAACGACTGGCAGATGTCGGGGATTGCGACGTTTTCGGGCGGCGCTCCATTGGGGGTTGGGTTTGCTCAGGTGGTTGCGACAGATATCACGGGATCGCCGACGGACGGAGCGCGGATTGTTGTGACGGGGAATCCGGTGCTGGCTCGCGGGGACCGGACGTTTTCGCGGTACTTCGATACGACTGTGTTCGCGGCGCCGGCGGTGGGGACGATTGGGAATTCGGCACGGACGGTGATTCGCGGGCCGGGGACGCACAATTGGGATCTGACGGCGTATAAGAGTTTTGCTTATAAGGAGCGCGTTCGGACGCAGTTTCGGGCGGAGTTTTATAACGCGTTTAACCATACGCAGTGGACGTCGCTGGATACGACGGCGCGGTTCGACGCGGTGGGCCGGCAGGTGAATACGCAGTTGGGGCAAGTGACGGCGACGCGGCCGGCGCGGCGGGTGCAGTTGGTATTGCGGGTTGTGTTTTGATCATGATCATGATCATGATATGATAATGATCATGATTGCCCCAATACAAATCAGGAAGCCAGATGTGGTGCGGGATATTCGGCTGTTGGCGGAGTTGATGCATCAGCCGATTACGGATGTGGTGGCGGAGGCGGTTCGGACGAAGTTGGGCATGGCGCAGCGGGCGAGGGAGGCGGATATTGCTGAGCGGTTGCGGCGGGTAGCGGAAATCCAGGAACGCATTGCTGCGCTACCAAGGATCGGGCCGCTGCTCACGGACGCGGATTTTTACGATGAGAACGGATTGCCCATATGTCCGTAGTCGTGGATGCGTCGGCAATCCTGGCGATCTATTTGAAGGAGCCGGACGCTGAGGCTTTCAAAGCTCGGATTACGGGCTCAATTTCGAAACTCATCAGCCCAGTGAATTACTGGGAAGTGATGGCCAGAGCGCGTTACTTGAATGGGCAAATGGGGGTAGCTGAAGCGGAGTTGCTAATCGCCGAGCTGGGTGTTGCAATTGAACCCGTTAGTGTGGAGCAAGCGCTCACTGCCGTTGATGCGTTTGGTCGATTCGGCAAAGGGCATCCGGCGAAGTTGAACATGGGGGATTGTTTTGCGTACGCCTTGTCGAAGGCGACGGGCGCGCCATTGTTGTTCAAGGGCAACGACTTTCCGCAGACGGATGTTTCGGCGGCGATCTAAAGCTAACCCCAGAGGCGACCGGAGCGGGCTTTGAGGGCGAGGCCTTTCATGAGCCGCTCCATACCGGTGCCGAAGGGTTGATCGACGGTTAGGTAGGTCCAAGTGGCACCTCGGCGCGGGGGCGTGTCTTCGCTGTTGATTTCGTGCTCGACTTGTTCCCAGAGCTGGGTGAAGAGGGCATCGACGTTTTGGAGGAACTCGCTGAGCGGTTCACGGCCGCCGAGGTTGAGCCAGGCGAAGCCGGATTTGAGATTTGCGACTTCTTCGAGATGGCAGGCCCAGGCCTCGTCGATCGCTTCGAGGCGGTAGAGCGATTGCGGGTCGCCGGGGTTTTCCATCACCTCTTCGCGCGTTTGCAGGAGCGCGTGGCGCTGCCCTTCGATGACGCGCTCGTATTTGTGAAGAAAGAGACGGGCATCGAGATGGCGGCCCTCGGCGCGGCGTTGGAGCATGTCGCAATCGGCCCGCGTCTGAATCTGTTCGCCGTCGTCGCGGAAACGGCGGATGAGTTCGTCGTCGATGGCCAGGAAGTAGCGGGAGGAACCGGGATCGCCCTGGCGGCCAGCGCGGCCGCGGAGTTGGTTGTCGATGCGGCGGCTGTCGTTACGCGCGGTGCCGATGACGTGCATGCCGCCCAATTCCGCGACTCCTTCGCCGAGGACGATGTCAACGCCGCGGCCGGCCATGTTGGTGGACACCGTTACGGCGCCTCGTTGGCCGGCTTGGGCGATCAGCGCGGCTTCGATGTCTTCATGGCGGGCGTTCAATACATTGTGGGGGATGTCGGCGATGGCGCGGCTGATGGCTTCGGAGGCTTCCACGCTTTCCGAGCCGACGAGGACGGGGCGGCCGGTGTCGTGATGTTCGCGAATCGACTGAACGATGGCGCGGAACTTGGCGGCCTGGTTGGGAAATAGCGCGTCGGGTTGATCGATACGGATGCGGGGCTTGTGCGTAGGAATGATTTCGACATTGAGGCCGTAGATCTGTTTGAACTCATCGGCCTGTGTGGCCGCGGTGCCGGTCATCCCGCAGAGGTGGTCGTATTGGAGGACGAAGTTTTGGAGGGTGAGGGAGCCGAGAACGCGGCCGGGTTCCTGGATTTCGAGGCCCTCCATTTCTTCAAGGGCTGCATGGATGCCGGCTGGCCAGCGGCGCTCGTTGGCGGTGCGGCCTTTGTACTCGTCGATGGGAATGATTCGGTTTTCGCGGACGAGGTAATCGATGTCTTTTTGGAGGAGATGCTGGGCGTGGAGGGCGTGATAGAGGGCGGTGAGCAGGCCGTTGGGAGCGTCGTGAATTTGGTCGACTTGCAGGATGTCTTCGGCGCGGGCGAGGCCTTCATAAGTGATTTCGACGTTCTGGTTTCTTGTGTCGAGAACGTAGTCGATTCCCGGACGGAGGGCGCGGGCGGCGGGACCGGCGAGGCGGGCGCTATCGGCGATGCCGTCGAACTCGCCGGCGAGGATGAGCGGGATGCGGGCTTCATCGATGAGGATGGAGTCGGCTTCGTCGACGATGGCTGCATAGAGCGGGCGTTGGACGCGATCTTCTTTCGTGAGGGCGCGGCAGTCGCGGAGATGGTCGAAACCGGCTTCGGTGGCGGAGATGTAGGTAATGTCGGCGGCGTAGGCGTGCTTGCGCTCTTCGGGTGTCGACTTTTGATGGATCGCGGCGGCGTGGAGGCCGAGTTCTTTGTAGGCGGGGCCCATCCATGCGGCGTCGCGCTTGGCCAGATAGTCATTGGCCGTTAGAATGTGGACGCCTTTGCCGGCTTGGGCGAGCAGGGCGGCGGCGGGCATGGCGGCAAGAGTTTTGCCTTCGCCGGTTTCCATTTCGACGATGGAGCCGCGAAGAAGCGCTTGGGCGCATTGGATTTGGGAGGGAAAGAGTGTGAGGGCAAGGGCGCGCTGGGCGGCGTGGATCGCTGTGGATAACATGTGGAAAATGCCGTTCAATCTGTGGAAATCTGGTGCCAGGCACCGGTTTTCCACAGGTTAAGTGAGGGTTGCCGAGGCGTTGACGCTGATTCGACCGGCGGCTACCTTGATTTCGGCGTCGCCAGTCAACGGGAGCAGGAACAAGAGTAGGCAGAGTGCGCGCATACCTGCATGTTACATTGAAAAGATAGCCTCCGCCGTGCATTCTCCCCAAGCAGGAATTGAGTTTCAGCGCCTCGTCGAATTGATGGCGAAACTCCGTGCGCCCGATGGGTGCCCCTGGGATCGGGAACAGACTTTCGATTCCATCAAACGCCATACGCTGGAAGAGACCTATGAGGTGATGGAGGCGATCGAAGACCGTGATTGGCCGGCGCTTTGCGAAGAGTTGGGCGACCTGCTGCTGCAACCGGTTTTCTATTCGCAGATGGCTTTGGAGGAAGGGCTGTTTGCGGTGGAGGATTCGCTTCGGTCGATCAACGAGAAGTTGATCCGGCGGCACCCGCATATTTTTGGCGATGTGGTGGCCGAGACGGCCGACGCGGTGTTGACGAACTGGGACGCGATCAAGAAGCAGGAGAAGGCGGAGAAAGGCGCGACGCCGGCGGGGTTGCTGGATGGCATTGCGAAGACATTGCCGGCATTGCTGGAAGCCAAAGAGATTTCCAGCCGCGCGGGAAAGGCCGGGTTCGATTGGGAGAACGCGGACCAAGTGGTGGAGAAGTTGCACGAGGAGTTAGGCGAGTTAGAACGGGCGGAAAACGCCGATGAGCGGGAAGGCGAGATAGGCGACCTTTTCTTCGTGCTGGTGAACTTGGCGCGCTTTTACAAAGTCGACCCGGAACAGGCGTTGCGCCGGACGAATGTGAAGTTCAAGAAACGATTTGCTTACATGGAAGCGCGACTGGCGGCGGAGGGGCGGGCGGTGACCGGGACGCCGGTGGCGGAGTTGGAAAACTACTGGCAGGAAGCTAAGAAGAACACATGATCTCGGTACGGACAATTACGGAAATCGGCGATCTTTGCGAGGCCGTGCGGCTACAGAAGACGATCTGGGGCTTTGAAGATTTGGAACTGTTGCCGGTGCGAATGTTTGTGGTGGCGCATCGAGTGGGCGGGCAGACGATGGCGGCATTCGATGACGGCAAGATGGTTGGTTTTCTGATCGCGGTGCCGGGGATCAAGACCGACGGGACGCACTACCTGCACAGCAATATGATGGGCGTTCTGGCGGAGTACCGGAACCTGGGCGTTGGGCGCCAATTGAAACTGGCGCAGCGGGAAGAGGCGCTGGAGCGCGGGATTGAGATGATCGAGTGGACGTTCGATCCGCTGGAGTTGAAGAACGCGTTTTTCAATGTGCAGCGGCTGGGCGCGGTGGTGGAGCGGTATGTGTTGAATCAATACGGGATCACGTCGAGCCTTCTGCATGGCGGATTGCCGACGGACCGATGCGTTGCGTCGTGGTATTTGCGGAGCGAGCGCGTGGAGCGAGTGGTGGCCGGAGACCCGGCGTCGGCCGTGGAGATTGTGGAGCGGATCGAAGTCCCCAATGCGATCGGCGGGGGGCGGCGGGAGCGGCAGGCTTCGATATCGGAACGCTTCCTGGAATATCTGCGGCGGGATCTGTATGTGGCCCAAGTGGAGCGCGGCGAGACGAACGGCGTGTATTTGTTTGCGAAGAGGACGTAATGTCATTCAAGATTGACGAGATTCGATTGCGCCAGGTGGCGATGCCGCTGGTGAAGTTTTTTGAGACCAGCTTTGGACGAACGTATGAACGGCATATGGTGCTGGTGGAAGTTCTGTCGGACGGGGTGACGGGATGGGGCGAGGTGACGGCGGGGGAGAATCCCTTTTACAACGAAGAGTGGACGGAATCGGCGTGGCAGATCGTGAAGCACTATGTGGCGCCGGCATTGTTAGGAAAAAAGCTGGAACGGGCAGAAGATGTGGCCGCGTTATCGAAACACATTCGCGGGCACCGCATGGCGCGGGGCGGCGTGGAAGTTGCCGTGTGGGATTTGGAAGCTAAGCAGCAGGGGATTCCGCTGTGGAAGCGAATTGGCGGCGGCGCGCGGACGGAAATTCCCAGCGGCGTGTCGTTGGGGATTCAGGACACGGTTGATGAGTTATTGAAAGTGATCGAGAAGGAACTGGCGGACGGATATCAGCGGATCAAGATGAAGATCAAGCCGGGCCGCGACGTGGAAGACATTCGCGAAGTTCGGCGCGTGTTTCCGCGGATTAAGCTGATGGCCGACGCGAACTCGGCCTACACACTGGCCGATGTGGACCGGCTACGGGCGCTGGATGAGTTCTATCTGATGATGATCGAGCAGCCGCTGGCGCACGATGACATCATTGACCACGCGGTGCTGCAAGCGCAGTTGCAGACGCCGATCTGCCTGGATGAATGCATTCGCTCGGCGCACCATGCCGAACAGGCTATCCGGTTGAACGCGGGGCAGATCATTAACATTAAACTGGGGCGCGTGGGCGGTTTCACTGAAGCCATTCGAGTGCATGATGTGTGTCAGGCGGCGAACATTCCGGTGTGGTGCGGCGGGATGCTGGAGAGCGGAATTGGCCGGGCTCACAACGTGGCGCTGGCGACGCTGCCGAACTTCACGCTGCCCGGCGACGTTTCCGGTTCGAAGCGGTATTGGAAGCGAGAGTTGTTGACGGAAGAAATTGTGGCCACGCCGCGCGGGACGATTTGCGCGAATGACCGGCCGGGATTTGGTTATGACATCGACATGCCGTTTCTGGATTCGATCACCGTGCGGCAGGAGACGATTCGTTGAGCGACGGCAGTAGTAAAGGCCGCGGCCAACTGTTTCTGTATCTGACCGTGGTGGTGGTGTATCTGTTCTGGGGCGGGAACTTCGTTTTCTCGAAGGTGGCGTTGAAAGAGATGCCGGGCACGCTGGTGGCGGGGATGCGGACGGTGATCGCGGCGGCGCTGCTGCTGGCGGTTTACAAAGGCCGGAAGAGCGATGGGCGACCACCGTTACGGCTCGACGAGTATCCGCGATTGTGCATGATCGGCGTCTGCGGAATCGCGATTAATCAGATCTGTTTTTTGGTTGGCTTGTCGTTGACGAGCGCGAGCCACGCGGCGCTGGTGATCAGCTTGACGCCGTTCATGGTGTTGGCGTTGGCTTGGTTTCGCGGGCAGGAAGCCTTCACAAGCAAACGCGCCATCGGGCTGGCCGTGGCGGTGTGCGGGATGCTGCTGTTGCAGAGGCCATCTGGCAGCGCGCAGACGGCGTCGTTGGCCGGAGATCTGTTAATACTAGCGGGAGTTTCCTAGGCCAGCGCTTCCAATTCCGTGCAAAGTACT
>CAMDKT010000027.1 GCA_945900935.1 Candidatus Sulfopaludibacter sp. SbA3
TGATCGAGATGCCCCTCGCCGAAGAATTGTGAAACGAAATCGGACGGATTGGCCTCTACGACGCCAGCAGTAGAGGCATCTTCGTGTACTCAGCGGGCAATGAAACGATCAGATCCGGCAGCTCCGCGAGACTATTCCTGCGACCTGCGAGGCGAACGTAACCAAGGTAGTCGCCTCGATCAGCCTCAAGGGCATTGATTTCGAGATCGTTTCCGGGGGCTACGACGCGGTGCCAGTCCAGCCAGCGCTGCCATCCATCGGGAAGTGTGTCGGCCAAATCGATATTCACGATCCCCGTCCGCTCCCAATGCCGGCGCAGCCAGAGCGCCGAATGCAGGCACCAAAGATCGTTGGTCCACCATTGGCGAAGATGCGCGGGAACGGGGCCATCGAATTCCTTCATAAGGCCCGCGCCGGCGATTCCAATTTGCCCTTCCGGCTTCACAAACCGGGCGAGGTAGTTCAGGTACAGATCGTCAGTTCCGTAGTAGCAATAGGAATCAATGGACACAACAGCGTCAAAGAAGTCCCGGCTGAATGGAAGCGCCCGGGCATCGGCGTGGATTGGGAAGACGCCGTCCCCGACCCCGGCATCGTGGATGCGCTGAGCATTTTCCGATACGTTGCACCATAAGTCGGCTGCCCAAACCTGGACGCCAAACTCGCGGCGAAGGAAGATTGAGGAAGCGGCCCGTCCGCAGCCGAGGTCGAGTACCCTCATGCCGGCCCGCAAATCGAGAGCTTCGGTGAGCCACTCGGTCAGCCAGAGTGAATGTGCGCCGCCGCTGACGCTGGACTTGATCCAGTCCGGATGGTACTGGGAAGAGCGGGGAAAGCGGTCCGAGAGGAGAAGTAAATCTGGTGTCACGTTGGCACCGATTTTCGCACAGTGGGAATAGCGACTTTTACTCCGGCGCGAAGTTAGTGACTTGGACGGTGGGGTCGCCGTCGTCGGCGAAGGTGAATGGTTCGTGGCCCCAGTGGCTTCTGTGCTTGCGGCGGAGGACGAGCCAGATCGCTGATAAGGCCGCGGCGGCGATCAGCCATGGGAGTGGTTTCAGGATGAGTTGGCCGACGATTGCGGCGCACCCGTAGGCGTAGATTGAGAACGCCGTAATGAACAGCACGAAGCTGATGGCGGCGGGAGTATGGCTGGGGGCGTAGGTCGCAGCGAAGGGCGGCTTGCAGGGTGAGTTCCACCAGGCAGGCGTTGATGGCGGCCAATAGCGGGAGCGCGGCGACGGTTTTTGCGGGGCCAAGGGCGGCGGATTGGAATGGCATGGCAATCAGCGTCGCCGGGACGACGGCCAGGCAGAACATGGCGGCGATGGCGGCTTCCTGGTCAGGCCTTTGACTTCGAGCATTTTTGCAGCCAGTTGATGGCCAGGAGGAGGACGCTGAGTATGACGATGAAGACGGCGAAGAAGAGAAGGGCGTAGAGTTCGGCGGCGGTGTTGAATTTGGGCTGGAGGCGGCGATAGGCGCTTTGGAGGGTGACAGTGCCGGAAGCGGCGACGACGATGGCCGCGAGCATCGTGGCGGCGATCCAGATGTAGGGGCCAGGGGAGGCGGCGCGGTGGAAGAGTGCGGTGCGGACGATGGCGGCAATGGCCAGGAACCGGTTGGCGCCGGGGTGGTAGAGATCGGCTTCGATTTGCGGGGCGAAGCGCTGGCGGCACTCTTCGGGATAGAGCTTGAGGAGCAGCGACGTGAGGCGGTCGGGCATGTAGTTTCGACGCCAATCGAACTCCAATTGTTCCGTGGGCGGGCGGATTGTCAATACTTCATTGGGAGATTGGCGAGGAACCATTTTTCCCGCTTTGCGCGCCAGCGATTGGCGAGGGTGTATTCTTCGTGCTCACGACAGGTGGAGAAAAGGGCGGCGGCGGTATCGCAGAACGCTTCGCAGGCGTAGTTATTGAAGGCTTTGGGTAACTGGTCTTTGCGGCACTGGCTGGAAAGGCCGAGTTCGCCTCTGGCGTTGGCGGCGAGTTCGTTGTGGAGGAGATTTTTCCAGGCGGCGCGGCGAGGATTGCCTAGGCGGGGCCACGCGAAGTGGAAGAGTTCGTGGGTGAGGATGCGGGAGTGCTCGACGGGGTCGTCGCGGAGGCAGGAATGAAGATGGATTTCGCGGCGGCGGATAGCGGCTCCGCCGATGGAGGGGAGAGGGCCGTCGCGGAGGGTATCGTTCCAGCGGAGGCGGATGGGCCTACCGTTCGATGGGGAGAGGGCCGAAGGCAGGGGCGCCCATGTCGAGTTCGTCATTGAGATTGGCGTACGGATCGCGGCCGGCGGCGTAATGAACAGTGGCGCCTTCGGGGAGTTTACCGGAGATGCTGAGGATGACGGAATTCCCGTCGCGGGGATCGATTTGGGCGCGGAAGACGGCGGGGACGGGAGCGCCCAGGGGATCGTGAATGGAGAAGCCGCCGAGACGGCCGGCGGAGACGAGTTTGCCGTTGACTTCGGCGAACAGGACGCGGACGATGTCGCCTTCGAGTTTGGCGTTTGCGGGGCGGGGACCGCGTTTGTAGGGGCGGAATTTTTCGAGCTCAGGGTGGAGATCGTGGGCAATTTGGTTGGCCAGGCGGAGGGCGAGGCGTTTGTGATCCGCGGTACTGATGTGGATGCCGTCGTCGAGCGAAAGATCGACGGCGGGAACCATTCCGACTTTCGGAATTCGGGATTCGAGTTTGCGTTGGACTTCCTGGACGGCGTTCCATTCGGCTTGATTGGTGTAATTGACATGGCGGCCGATTTGCACGTAGTAAAAAGGCAGATCGGGCTGGAGGAAATCCTGGCGGAAGGCGGAGATGAGTTTTTCGAACTTTTCGGGGAAGGCGGCGACGGCTTTGGGGCTGGCGTCGGACTCACCCTGGTACCAGAGAATGCCGCGGATACGGCCGCCGGTGGCGAAGAAGCGGCGATAGGTTGCGCCGTAGAGGGAGTCGCCCTGTTTGTCTTTGAGGGCGGGGCTCCACTGGTCCATGGATGTGCCGCCGTGGGCGCAGGGAAGGAGGCCGATGGGGACGCCGGTGCGTTGGAGCATGGCCTTGGCGAAGGGGAGGCCGAGGCCGGCGCCTTTCTTGCGATTGGCAACGTATTGTTCGAGATCCTGGCCTTCGAGCTTCTTCAGATTGCCCTCCTTGTCTTTGCGCCAGTGGACGCGGTCGGCGGCGTTGACGAGTTGATGGAGGGGTTCGGCGGCGAGGACCCAGCGGTCCGATTGATCAAAGGAACGGATGCGGGGATCGGGTTGTTCGAGATCGGCGAGATCGCCGACGCCTTCCATGTTGGACTGGCCGGCTAGGAGCCAGAGATCGCCGATGTAGAAATCTTTGATGGCGTCGATGGAAGTGGTGCCGGCGACACGAACTTCGAGGGAATAGGGGCCGCCCTGGGGGACGCCTTTGAGGAGGCCGGACCAGGCGGTGTTCTTTACGCGTTCGAGGGCCTGCCAGTCCTTGCCGGGTAGGGGATCGCCCTTTTCATTTGCAACGCGGGCTTCGACGAATTTGTTGAGGGAAGTGCGCGGGGCAGTGCCGGCAATTTTGATATCGGCGCGGCCGTCGTTGTCGCGTTGGAGGACGGAGCCCGCGGCGGGGCCGATGTTGATTTTGAGGTCTTGGGCTTGGAGGGGGAGAAAGAGGAAGGTTAAGAAAGCTACAGCACGGAGCGACATGCCCATGATGGTATCACTTGGGAAGGACGTGGTAGGCTCAGGAATCAATATGGAACGACGAACATTTTTGGGCGGCGCGATGGGCGCGGGCGCGGCTGCGGCGAGTATCGCGGGACCGATCCCGATGGGGTTGAATACGTACTGCCTGCGGTCGCTGCGGTGGAACGATGCGCAGTTGTTGGATTATTGCGCGTCGCAGCGATTGGACGCGATTTTTTTGCAGGATTCGCAGGACCCGAAGCGGGATGATCCGGCGCATTGGAAATGGGTGCGTGGGCGGGCTAAAGAGTTAGGGCTGCATTTGGAAACGGGCGGGAGTTCTTTGTTGCCGCGGAATGCTTCCGAGATGGACGCGAAGATTGCGTTGTTGCGGCGGAATATTGAGCGGGCGGCGGGAATGGGATCGCCGTTAGTGCGATCGTTATTAGCATCGGACCGGGCGAGCCTGCCGCCGGGGACGATAGCGCAGCATGTGGAGACGGCGGTGAAGATGCTGCGGATGGTGCGGACGCAGGCGATGGATTCCGGAGTGAAAGTGGCGATTGAGGTTCATAAGGACTTGCAGGCGCGGGAACATGCGCAAGTGGTGGAGGGAGCGGGGCGGGAGTTTGTGGGGACGTATTTGGATACGGGGAATCCGGTGTTTGTGATGGAAGATCCGATGCAGACGCTGGAGGTGTTGGGGAAGTATGCGTTGACGGTGCATTTGCGGGATTCAGTGGTTTATGAGCATCCGAAGGGAATTGCGGTGCAGTGGGTGCCGTTGGGGGAAGGGACGATCGATTTTCCGGCGATTGTTCGGAAGGCGCGGGAAGTCTGTTCGAACGTGCATATTTTCATTAAGCCGATAACGGGGCGGCCGCCGTATGTGCATCCGATTTTTGACGCGGCGTATTGGGCGGAGTACGCGGAGGTGCGGGCGGCGGATTTTGCGCGGTTTTTAGCTTTGGCTAAGAAGGGGCGGCCGTATGAGGGGCATGTGGTGATTGAGGATTTGCAAAATGTGCCGACACCGGCGCATTTTCTGCCGGCGATACAGTTTCAGCAGCGGGATCATATGGAGCGGTCGATTGGGTATGCGCGGAAGACGTTGGGTTTGGGTGTACGGAGTTAATTCGACTGCGATCGGACTTCGCCGCGTTTGACTTGGGCGCGGCGGCGGCCGGAGTCGAGTTTGGCGCGGGCGGCGGCTTTGGCTTCTTCGGAAATCTGAATTTTGTTGATGACGGCGCGGGCACCGGCGGTTTTTGCCATTCGCGTGGCGGAGCCTTTGTGCTGGACGACGTTGGCTTTTCCTTCAATGGTGGTGATGCCGCCGTTAGTTGTGAATTTGAAGTTATTCCTGGCGATTTTAGATTTAGCCAGTTTGGCTTGGATGCGGGATTGGATTTCGGCGTCGGAAAATTTAGGGGCTGGGGCGACGACCCGCTTGTGGGCCGGGGGAACGGCGGCCGGGCGAGTGTGTGGCTGGGCGGCGATGGTGATTGCGAAGAGGAATAGTAGGAGTTTCATTCCATAAAGGTAGTGGCGCGCCGACGGGAAAATTCTCCATGTAGAATTGAGTCAAACGATGCGGAGCTACTTTTTTTTCGCTATGGCCATCGCGGCGGGCGCGGCGGATGTGCAATTCAATCGCGACGTGCGGCCGATTCTTTCGGATAAATGTTTCGCGTGCCATGGACCGGACGCGAAGGCGAAGGGAATCGCGCTGCGGCTGGATAGCGAAGAGGCGGCGAAGCGGGCGATTGTTCCGGGGGATGTTGTAGGCAGCAAGTTGATTCGGCGGATTACGGCGGCGATGCCGGCGATGCGGATGCCGCCTGTTTCGGCAGGTGTGGCGTTGACGGCGGCGGAGATCGAAACGCTGCGGGCGTGGGTGGAGCAGGGGGCGAAGTGGGAGGGGCATTGGGCGTTCCTGGTGCCGGTGAAGAAGCCGGGGACGATTGATACGTTTATCCGGGAGAGGCTGTCAAAGGAAGGGCTGACGCCTTCGGCGGCGGCTCCGATGGAGACGCTGATACGGCGGGCGACGCTGGATTTGACGGGGCTGCCGCCGACGGTGGCGGAGTTGAAAAGCGAGTCGTATGAGAAGTTGCTGGACAGGCTGTTGGCATCGCCGCGATTTGGGGAGCGGATGGCGGCGCGGTGGCTGGACGCGGCGCGTTATGCGGACACGAACGGGTATCAGTACGACGGCGAGCGGGTGATGTGGCGGTGGCGGGATTATGTGATTGAGAGCTTCAACCAGAACAAGCCGTTTGACAGGTTTGTGGTGGAACAGATTGCCGGGGATATGCTGCCGAACGCGACGTTTGAGCAGAAGTTGGCGACGGCGTTTAATCGGAACCACCGGGGGAATACGGAAGACGGGATTGTGGCGGAAGAGTATGCGGTGGAGTATGTTGTCGACCGTATTGAGACGACTTCGGCGGTGTTTATGGGGCTGACGATGGGGTGCGCCCGGTGCCATAACCACAAGTACGATCCGGTGACGCAGAAGGAGTTTTATCAGATGTTCGCGTACTTCAATACCATTCCGGAGCGTGGGCGGGCGATGAAGTATGGGAATTCACCGCCGTTGATGGCTGCGCCGACTATTGAGCAGAGTAAGAAATTGGCGGCGATGCAGGCGGAGATTGCGTTGTTGGAGGCGGGGTTGAAGCCGGGGTCGCGGACGGCTTGGGAAAAGGGGCTAAGCGGGACGGCGGCGTGGGCACCGTACGGGGAGCGGGACGCGGCGTTGTCGTTTGACGATGGGGTCGCGGCCGGGCGGCTGGGCGGGGCGCGATTGTTTGATGGGACGGTGGTGGAGAAGGGGCCGGCGAAGAGCGGGCGATTTGATATTGAAGACCGGTTTACGATTTCGGCGTGGGTGAACGGGAATGGGACGATCGCGGCGCGGAAGGCCAATGATGGGTTTCAATCGAAGGGGATTGGGCTTTTTGTTTTGGACGGGAAAGTGGGTTTTCACATTGTCAGCCAGTGGGAGAGCGATGCGCTGAAAGTGGAGACGGAGGGCGTGATTGGAGAGGGCTGGCATCATGTGGCGGTGGCGTATGCGGGGACGCGGATGGCGGAGAATGCACTGATTTATGTGGATGGGAAACTGGCGCCGGCGAAGATTATTTCGGATACTTTGTACCGGCCGTTTACCAATGCGGCGGGGAAGTTTGCTGCGTCGCTGACGGTGGGCGGGGGCGCGGGGAAAGATAAGCGGTTCCGCGGGATGTTGGATGAGGTTCGGGTGTATGGGCGGGAGCTTCGGGCGGAGGAGATTGGGATGATGGCGGCGGGCCGGCCGCTGGCGGAGTTAGCTGGTTTGTCGTCGAGGACGTCGTTGGAAGAACGACAGTTGGAACTGGCGTTTTTGGAGACGCAGGAGAGGTGGAGAAAGATTGCGGAGTTGGGTATTGAGAAGGAGCGATTTGAGCGGACGTTTCCTTCGGTGATGGTAATGGCGGAATCGCCGGTGGAAAAGAAGACGCATTTTCTGGTGCGCGGGGCTTATGACAAGCCTGGCGAAGAAGTTTCGCCGGGGCTGCCGGCGGCGTTGCCTCCTCTGCCTGCGGGTGCGCCGAATAACCGGCTTGGGTTCGCGCAGTGGTTGGTTGATAAGCGGAATCCACTGACGGCGCGAGTGGCGGTGAATCGATTCTGGCAATCGATGTTTGGAACGGGATTGGTGAAGACGGCGGAAGATTTTGGGCAGCAGGGGGAGTGGCCGTCGCATCCGGAACTGCTGGATTGGCTGGCGGTTGATTTCATGGAGAATGGGTGGGACGTGAAGGCGTTGTTGAAGAAGATCATGCTGAGCGAGACGTACCGGCAGAGTTCGAAATCAACGCCGGCGCTGTTGGCGAAGGATCCGGATAACCGTTTGTTGGCGAGGGGGCCAAGGATTCGCATGGCGGCGGAGATGGTGCGGGATTCGGCGCTGCTGGAGGCGGGCCTGTTGCATGAGCAGTTGGGCGGGCCGTCGGTGATGCCGTATCAGCCGGACGGATTGTGGAAAGACGTCATCATGCAGGACTTCGAATACAAGCAGGCGAAGGGGGCGGATCTGTATCGGCGGGGCCTATATACGTTTTGGAAGCGGACGGCGGCGCCGCCGATGATGATGAACTTCGACGCGTCGCAGCGGGAGGCTTGCATGGTGCGGGAGAATCGCACGAATACGCCGCTGCAGGCATTGAATTTGATGAATGACGTGACTTTTTTGGAGGCGGCGCGGTTTGTTGGGCAGCGGATGATTGTGGAGGGCGGTTCTGGTAAAGACGACCGGTTGCGGCATGGGTTCCAGATTGTGGCGGGGCGTGCGCCGACGGTGAAGGAGTTGGGAGTTTTGCGAGGATCGCTGGCGTATCATTCGGATTATTTCGCTTCGCATGTTTCGGAGCGGGAGGAGTATTTGTCGTATGGGGACACGCCGTCGTTACCGGCATTGGACCGGAATGAACTGGCCGGTTATGCGGCGGTGGCGAGTCTGTTGATGAATACGGATGAAGCGATTACGAAGGAGTAGGGATGTTGACGCGACGGGGATTTTTGCATACGACGGCGTTGGGATCATTGCTTTCAGGCGCGACGACGCATCATGCGGCGAAGGCGAAGCGGGTGATCTTTTTGTTCCAGCATGGCGGGCCATCGCAGTTGGATTTATTTGACTGGAAGCCGAATCTGGCGAAGTTGCGGGGGCAGGAGTTGCCGGAGTCGGTGCGGCAGGGGCAGCGGCTGACGGGGATGACGGCGTATCAGGCGTCGTTTCCGGTGGCGTCGACGATTTTCCCGTTTGCGCAACGCGGGAAGAGCGGGGCATGGATGAGCGATCTGATGCCGCATACGGCGAAGATTGCCGATGAGTTGTGCATCATGAAATCGCTGCACACGGAGGCGATTAATCACGATCCGGCGGTGACGTTTTTTCAGACGGGATTTCAGTTGGCGGGGCGGCCGTCGATCGGGTCGTGGCTGTCGTATGGATTGGGGAGTGAGAATCAGGATCTGCCGTCGTTTGTGGTGATGATTTCGCAGGGGCGGGGAAATTCGCAGGCCCTGGCGGACCGCATGTGGGGGAGCGGATTTTTGCCGACGAAGTATCAGGGCGTGAAGTTCCGTTCGGGCAAGGATCCGGTGTTGTATTTGTCGAACCCGGATGGGTACACGGCGGGGGCGCGGCGTCGGTTTTTGGACGATTTGGGGCAGTTGAACCAGATACGGTTGGAGGAGTATCAGGACCCGGAGATAGCGACGCGGATCGCGCAGTACGAGATGGCTTTCCGGATGCAGACATCGGTGCCGGAACTGGCGGATTTATCCAATGAGCCGGAGGCGACATTCGCGATGTATGGGCCGGATTCGCGGAAACCGGGGTCGTACGCGGCGAATTGCATTTTGGCGCGAAGACTGGCCGAGCGCGGTGTGCGATTTATTCAATTGTTCCATCGCGGATGGGATCAGCATGGGACGCTGCCGAAGCAGATTCAGTGGCAGTGCGAGGATACCGATCAGGCGACGGCGGCATTGATTACGGATTTGAAGCAGCGAGGGCTGTTGGACAACACGATTGTGATTTGGGGCGGGGAGTTTGGACGGACCGTTTATTCGCAGGGGGAGTTGACGGCGACGAATTACGGGCGGGACCATCACCCGCGGTGTTTCACGATGTTTGCGGCAGGGGGCGGGTTCAAGGGCGGACATACGCATGGGGAGACGGACGACTTCAGTTACAACATAGTGAAGGATCCGATGGAGGTTCATGACTTGAATGCGACGATGTTGCATTTGCTGGGAGTGGATCATTTGCGATTGACATTCAAGTTCCAGGGGCGTCATTACCGGCTGACGGACGTGCATGGAAAGGTGATCCGGGAAGTGCTTCGCTAGGCGCGGTATGGTATTCTGCCGCTAACTCTATGTCATCACGCAGAACGTTTTTCATGGCCGCCGGCGCGGCGGCGGCTTCGCAGAATCGCGTCATGGCCAATTCCAAAGTGCGCATTGCCGTGCTTGGCGTCAACGGCCGGGGCAAGGATCATATCGCCGGATTCGGGAATGTGCCGGAGGCCGAAGTGGTGTGTCTCTGCGATCCCGATCTGCGCGTGGCGGGGAAGACGGCGGAGGCGTTCGAAAAGCGATTCAACCGCAAGGTGTCGATTGAGCAGGACTTGCGGAAGGTTTTTGAGCGGAAGGATATTGACGCGGTTTCGATTGCGACGCCGAACCACTGGCACTCGCTGGCGGCCATTTGGGCGTGCCAGGCGGGCAAGGATGTGTATGTGGAAAAGCCGGGTTCGCACAGTATTTGGGAGGGCCGGAAGATGGTGGAGGCGGCGCACAAGTACAACCGGATTGTGCAACACGGCGTGCAGTTGCGGTCGAGCGAAGCGTTGCAGGAGGCCGTGGCGCATTTGCGGAACGGGGCCATCGGCAAAGTCTACATGTCGCGCGGATTGGTGTACCGTTGGCGGCCGAGCATTGGGAAGAAGCAGCCGTCGGCGGCACCGTCGGAATTGAACTACGACATTTGGCAGGGTCCGGCGCAGGAGAAGCCGTTTTCTGAGAGGCATGTCCACTACAACTGGCACTGGCATTGGGAGTACGGAAACGGCGATGTGGGCAACCAGGGAATCCACGAGACGGACATGTGCATGTGGGGTTTGGGCGTGGACACGCTGCCATCCAAAGTAACGTCGATGGGCGGGAAGTTTTTGTGGGACGACGACAAGGAGACGCCCGAAGTGCAGACGTCTTTGTACCACTATCCGGACCAGCAGAAAATGATCCAGTTTGAAGTCCGGCACTGGTGTACGAACGACGAACATGGGGCTTCTGTGGGCAACATTTTTTATGGTTCGGAGGGATATCTGGTCGTCTACAACTACGACCGTTATGCCATCTTTATGGGCCAGAAGAAGGAGCCGGGACCGGCGCGGAGGGCGGGCGGCGATCACTTCGCGAACTTCATCAAGGCTGTGAAGAGCCGCAAGACGTCCGATCAGAACGGGCCGGTGGAAACGGCGCATCTGGCCTCGGGATTGGCGCACATGGGAAACATTTCCTACCGGCTGGGCCGGCAGTTGACGTTCGATCCGAAGGCCGAGAAGTTCGTGGGTGATTCGGAGGCCAACCAGATGTTGAAGCGCAACTATCGTAAGCCGTACGTCGTTCCGGAGAAGGTTTAAAGTGCGGCGGCGCGAACTATTGGCACTGCCCGCGGCGCTGGCAAACGCCCAGGCGGCGCCGACGCGATTTCAATTGGCGTGCATGACGCTGCCCTATTCCGCGTTTCCTTTGGAGCGCGCGCTGACGGGGATTCGCGCCGCCGGATACAGCTACGTCGGCTGGGGTGTGCAGCATGAACGGCGGCCGGCGCTGGCTGTGGAAGCGCCGCCGGCGGATGCGGCTCGATTGGCCCGGCGGTGCCGCGATATGGGCTTGGCGCCCGTGATGATGTTCGCGACGGTGAACGTGGAAGCGGCGAACTCTCTGGACGCGCATCGCCGCCGGATCGCGCAGGCGGCGGCGGCGGGGATTCCATTTCTGCTGACGTTCGGGAAAACGGTGAAGGGCGAATACGACGCTTTTGTTGGCAATTTGAAGGTGATGGCGGTGGATGCGCGGCAGGCCGGCGTGACGGTGCTGATCAAGCAGCATGGCGGCAATACGGCCACCGGGCGGGACTGCGCGCGCATTGTTCAGGAAGTGGGCGCTGATTCGGTTCGGATTTGTTATGACGCCGGAAATGTTCTGGATTATGAGAGTCACGATCCGATTGCGG
The DNA here is from genome assembly GCA_945900935.1 of Candidatus Sulfopaludibacter sp. SbA3. Taxonomy (GTDB): domain Bacteria; phylum Acidobacteriota; class Terriglobia; order Bryobacterales; family Bryobacteraceae. The sequence goes on from CAMDKT010000027.1 coordinate 11,460, forward strand.
ACATAGCGACGTGCGTGGATGTCATTCGCGCCTTCGCGATTAAGGACCATCGGGATACGCCGAAAGATGAAGACTGCGGGCCGGGGTTTGGCGAGATCGATCATTACAAGTTGCTGCGGCATGTGATGAGAACCGGGCTCGACATGCCGTTGGTTTGCGAGAACATTTTCGAGCCGCTGGTGCCGCGGCCCGCGACGGCTGAGGGCGTGGACGCGTTGGCGCGGCGGGCGCGGGAATATTTGGAGACCGTGCTGAGCGGATTGCAGACCGTGATATAAAGGTGGCCATGGAACGCCGACATTTTTTTGTGACATCCGCTACCGCCGCGCAGGCGATGTTTGCGCAATCGCCGAATGACCGTGTGGGAACGGCGGTGATTGGCACCGGCAACCGCGGTTCGTATTTGCTGTCGAGCGTGATCGCGCAGCCGAACGCGAAAGTGGCGGCGGTGTGCGATTTGAAGGCGGACCGGCTGGATAAAGCCGCCAGTGCCGCGGCCGCGGACAATCCGTTCACGACGAAAGAGTGGCGCAAAGTAATCGAGCGCAAGGATGTGGACGCGGTCTTCGTGGCCACTCCGCCGCATTTGCACGCGGAAATGGCCGTGGCCGCGCTGGAGGCGGGCAAGCACGTTTATTGCGAGAAGCCGGTGGGCGTGACCGCGCAACAGGTGCGGGCGGTTGTGCGAGCGGCCAAGAAAAGTAAAAAGGTTTTCGTCGCCGGGCAGCAGATGCGGACGATGGTGCAGTTGGGCGCGGCAGTGGGAAAGATCCACGGCGGCGCGCTGGGCGAGATTTACATGATGAAAGCGCAGCGCCATGCGACGGCGGATTTGGCGCCGGACGGCTCGTCGGGGGACTGGTATTTTGACGTGACGAAATCGGGCGGATATCTGATTGAACAGTCGGTGCATAATCTGGATCTGTGCAACTGGGTGATGAATGCGCACCCGGTGCGGGCATGCGGTTTTGGCGGCAATATGCGGTACAAGAACGACCCGCCGGGACGCACGATTTTCGATAACGGGAGCATGGTATTCGAGTATCCAAACGGCGCCAAGATGACGTTCACGCAGAATGTTTTTCATCCGCGGCAGATGCCTGGGAATAATCAACTGGTTTACGTTTACGGGGAGAAGGGCGGCGTGGATTTGCTGTATTCCACGAACTTCTATCCGCACGTGGCGCAAGGCGGGCAGCCGGCGGAGATCGTGCCGTTGGCGGAAAAAGTAGAGGAGCCGCAGCACGCGCATACGAAGGCGTTTTATGGGCTGATAGCGGGGAACGGGAAGAATCCGGCGGACATCACGATTGGCGCGGCGGCGGCGTTGACGGCGATTTTGGGTCATGAAGCGATGACGAAACAGCGTGTGGTCACTTGGGCGGAACTTGGCGTGGAGTTGTAGCGTCTGTAGGCTGTGCGGGCCTTTCGCCAATCCTCAGTTTCCGGGAGGGGTGAAGGAGGGAATCACCTCCCCGTTCGTAGGCCCGGAGTCAATGAAAGGGGTGAGCTCGTCATTTGCCCTCCTTCAACAATTTGAGCAGGGCGGCGGGCGTAACGATCCGAGTGGATTTGTGGCGTTTCAGGCCGAGAAGCGGCTTATCGCCGGTGACCAGAAATTGAGCCTCGCCCGCTTCGGCAATGGCCAGGAGGTAATTGTCATCGGGATCGGGAGACCGATCCACTGTGGGCAGGTTCTCCACAACGGTGGCCACGTCGCGCAGACGATTGACCAGGCGTCCGGCGAGAGCCGGATGGAGCAAGGCGCGAATCCTTGGGTAGCGCGTCACCCGCGCAATCTCGTCGATCTGTTCGGCGGCGGTTAGGATGGTGACCTTGCGGTCGCGCCAACGAGATAGGATCTCCGCGGATGGGGGAGCGGGTGACATCAGCGCGCTGAGGAGCACATTGGTATCGAGCACCAGCCGTATCATTTCCGGGTGCGGCCTTGGCGCTCCCGATTCTTTTCTTTGCGGACGCTCCTGACGGCCTCGCCGATCATTCCGTCGAGCTCGTCAGCGGGAACGCCCGCCAACGCTTCGCGGACCTCGCCGACGGTCTGATTGAAGAGACGCCACTTGACGGCGTCTTCAATGAACTGTGAGAGAGCTCCCTTTTTAAGGCCCAGGGAGCCGAGATGAGTGCGGAGGGCCAGGTCGGTGTCCTTGGACCAGCTGATGGTGAGTCGGGTGACTGCGGATTCGGGCATGGTGTTTTGGCGGATAGTCGTATATCCACTTATCAGTATAAGCGTTCTTCGGCTCACTTGCGCCGGACCGGATGTCTTGCTCACTTGGGCGGAACTTGGCGTGGAGTTGTAGCGTCTGTAGGCTGTGCGGGTATTTTCATTCTTTCTTACCGCCGCGTTGTTCGCGCAGGAGACCACCTTTCGCGCGACCGTCCCGGTGGTGCTGGCGCCGGTGACGGTGACCGATGCCCACGGGAAACTGGTGGATGGGCTGGGTATTGCCGATTTTGCTGTCACCGATAACGGGCGCGCCGTGCGGTTCCAACTCGATACTTCGGACACGATCAACGTACCGGTAGCGCTGATTGTCGCGGTGCAAACCAACGATTTGTCGGCGGCGGCGCTGTTGAAGATCCGGAAAGTCGGGGCGCTGATCCAGCCGTTGATCACCGGCGAGCGCGGGTCGGCGGCGGTGCTGGCGGTGGATCAACAGGTATCGGTCGCGCAGGAATTTACGCAGGATCCGACGGCGTTGACAAGGGCTTTTCAACAGCTCTCGCCAGGCCGGGCGCGGAAGACGGTGGCGCTCGACGGGGCGGCGCGCGCCGTGGAGATGTTCCGTGCGCGACCGGCCGGCGAGCGGCGGGTCCTGCTGTTGATCGGCGAGGCCAAGGACCGTGGCAGCGAGGCCACGCTGGAGGCGGTGTTGGAACATCTGCAGCGCGAGAATATTCAAGTTTATTCAGCGACGTACTCAGTGACGCGGACGCAGTGGACGACAAAAGCGGCGGACAGGCCGAAGCCATCGGGCGGAGAGAATGACATTCTCGCCGGACTCGCGGAACTGGTGCGGTTGGGCAAGACGAACGATGCGGAGGCGTTGGCGCTGCATACGGGCGGCAAGAAGATTGGCTTTGCCACGCTCCATTCGTTGGAGGAAATTGTTTCGCGCGTGGGGGAAGAACTGCACGGGCAGTACTTGTTGAGTTTCCCTGCGTCGGCCCCGGAGGGCTTTCACGCGGTGTCGGTGCAACTGCGGGAACCGGGGAAACGGACGGTGGCCGCGCGCCAGGGGTATTGGGCCGTGGCCTCGCCGTAATCGATATACTGAGAGAGAAGAGGAGTTTTCCGCTTGCGATACGCACTTTTATTCGCTGTCCTTTGCTTAGCCGGATGCGTCACGGCACCGGAATCCGTGCGCGCCGCCGTGAAGGCCGAGACGAAACGCAATCCCGCGCCGAATTTCTCGTTGAAAGACGCGGATGGGAAAGTGGTGAAGCTCTCGGATTATAAGGGCAAAGTGGTGCTCCTGAATTTCTGGGCTACCTGGTGCGGCCCGTGCAAAATTGAGATTCCGTGGTTCATTGAATTCGAGCAGAACTACCGCGACAAGGGTTTTGCGGTGCTCGGCGTGGCGATGGATGAAGAGGGCTGGGCCGCGGTGAAACCGTTCGTCGCCGCGCGCAAAGTGAACTACCGCATGTTGATCGGCGACGACATGACGGCCCAGATGTATGGCGGTGTGGACTCGCTGCCCACGTCGTTTCTAATTGATCGCGAGGGCCGCACGGCGGCCACACACATTGGCCTGGTTAGCAAAAAGGTTTATCAAGATGACATTGCGCAACTACTCGGCGGTTCTGTTCTGCCTGTTCCCCCTGTATCTGGCGGCGCAAAATGATGTTTTGAAGATCGCCCCGGCGGCCCCGCTGGCCGGCAAGCGCGGCGAAAGCATACAGATCAAAACCAGCTTGCAACTGCAGGGCGGCTACCATTTGAATTCGAATAAGCCCGACGATCCGTATCTGATTCCGCTACGGCTGACGTGGGACGCGAACACCGTGGAGACCGTATCGGTGCAGTTCCCCGAGCCTCGGAAGGAAAAGTACGAATTCTCCGAAAAGCCAGTGAGCGTATTTACCGGCGACTTCGCCATTGCCTCCACGGTAAAGCCGAAGACCGCCGGCTTCATCGTCCTCACCGGCAAACTGCGTTATCAGGCGTGCAATCACAACTCGTGTTTGCCGCCGAAGACGATCGACATCAAGATCCCGGCTGACTTCCGGTAGGCCGTGCGAACGCTGCTGATCCGGCCTGGAGCCATTGGCGACTGCATCCGTCACTTTCCGGAAATGGAGGCGTTGCGAAGCGAATACACGGAGGTGTGGATTTCGCGACCGGTTGCGCCGCTGGTGCTGTTTGCCGATCGTGTCCGGGCGATTGCCGATACTTCGCTCGACTTGGCCGGGCTGGCTGGCATGACGGTTCCCGCGGCGCTCGCCGGCTTCGACTGCATTCACTCCTGGTACGGCACGCAGCGCGAGGATTTCCGCGCGGCGGTGGCGCATTTGCCGTTCACTTTTTATCCCGCGGTGCCGACGGCACCCCCAACGGCCGTGCCGCGCATCGCGCTTACGGGTCCGCGGCACGACGCCGTGATTCTGCATCCCTTCTCCGGCAGCGCGAAGAAGAACTGGCCGCTCGAACATTTTCGCGAATTGGCGGCGCAACTCGGGCGCGTGGAGTGGACGTGCGGGCCGGAGGAGCAACTCGATACCGCCAGACGATTTGGCGATCTGGCCGAGCTGGCGCGATGGATTGCGGGCGCGCGTCTCTACATCGGCAATGACAGCGGCATCACGCATCTGGCGGCCGCCGTCGGCACGCCCGTGCTGGCGTTATTCGGGCCGACGGACCCGGTTATCTGGTGTCCGGCCGGCGCGCATGTTCGGTGTATCCCATTCGCGGATCCGGCGGAAGTGGCTCGGGTCGCCAAGGAGATGATAGACTGCTTTCGAGTATGATAATCCGATTGTTCGCGCTGTTCGTGACGCTGGCCGCCGGGGCGGCGGAGTGGAAGATTGAGACGATCGCCGGAAACGGCAAAGCGGGCTACTCCGCGGACCAGTTGAACAATCCGTACGGATTGGCGATTGGGCCCGATGGCGCTCTCTATATTTGCGACATCGACAATCACGTTGTGCGGCGCTTGGATCTGCGAACAAAGCAGTTGACCACGGTTGCCGGCAATGCAAAGCCGGGCTTTGCCGGCGACGGCGGCGCGGCCACGGATGCGACGTTGAACCAGCCGTACGAAGTGCGTTTCGACAAGGTCGGCAACCTGTTTTTCGTCGAAATGAAGAACCACGTCGTGCGCCGCGTCGACGCGAAAACGAAGATCATCACGACGGTGGCGGGAACGGGGAAGCCGGGGTTTTCAGGCGATGGCGGGCCTGCGGACAAAGCGCAGTTAAATCAGCCGCACAGCATTCAGTTCGATCCCGATGGCGGCTTGCTGATTTGCGATATCGCCAACCATCGCATTCGCCGCGTGGACATGAAAACCGGCGCGATCAGCACTTGGGCCGGCACCGGGGAGAAGAAGCCGACGCCCGACGGCGCGGCCCTTGTCGGCACGCCATTGAACGGGCCTCGCGCCATTGACGTGGACCCGAAGGGCAATCTGTATCTGGCGCTGCGCGAAGGCAACATGGTCTACCGGATCGATTGGAAATCCAAAACGCTGCATCATATTGCGGGTACCGGTACCAAGGGCTGGGCGGGTGACGGCGGCCCGGCGAAGCTGGCGTTGTTGAACGGGCCGAAGGGAATTAGCTGGTCCAAGGACGGCGGCGTTTACCTCGCCGATACCGAAAGCCACACCATTCGCCGCATCGATCTGAAGACCGGCACGATCAGCACGCCCGCCGGGAATGGCAAGCGTGGGGATGGCCCGGAGACGTCGCCGAGGGATTGCGCCATGGCCCGCCCTCACGGCGTGTTTGTCGATAAAAAAGGCGTCGTCTACATCGGCGATTCCGAAGCCCATCGCATACGGCGGCTGGCTATTTCGAAGTAAATCCGGCGGCGGCTAGAATCAGCCCCAGGCGTCGATTATCGTTGGGTGCCTGGAAAGTTTTGTCGATTGTGATCGTTAGCTGAACGTCCTCGCCTTTTGCCGTGAATGACGCCGTGGTGAGAATGTGCGAACCGGCGGAGGCGAGCGTTTGCGAGAGCATCGTTTGCCCGTCGAGAAGAATCGTGATGTGTCGGCCGGGAGCTTGATCGGGCAAGTAGATTTTGACCTCGACGGGGCTGGGCGACAATGGCCGTTTCAACAACAGCACCGCGCGGCCGTCCATCCATCGCCATTGCTCATTTTCCAAATCATGCACGCCGGAGACGATTTGCGACGTGGCCTCCGGCGAGCCCATTTGCAAGTGCGAAAGCACCGGTTTGCGCGCAACCACGGATACGGCGCGGACGATATCGATAGGCTCGCCGGTGATGTCGAACGGGCGCAGTCCTTTGGCCGCGGAGGAGTACGCCGAGAGTGCATTCAACCCGATCAGGCGGAGCGGAATCGGCGAACTTATGACCGTCTCACTCACCGGAACGGCAACACCGCCGCCGGTGGTGAACTTCACGGAATCGGCAAGCTGGCTAGTGACCACTAAGTCGCCCGGCAGCACGGCCTGCCCGCGCAACAATGGTAGCGCCCCCCGCGACTCCAGATAAAACCGCAGCCCCCATTCCCCATTCACCCAAACGCGTTTGTCCTCCGCAAAGGCCAGCCGCCGATACCCATCCCAATGCTGATAATTGACCGTAGCCAGCAACAGCCCCAGCGCCACATTCGCGCCCACCGCCCAGTAGCCCGTATGCGCCGCGATGAGGATGCAAACCGGCAACGCCAATGGCAGCAGATATCGTGCCGAACCGGCGAAGAACAGCACCATCGCCGCGGCGAAGAAAACCAGAATCCACAGCCCCAGCCAGCCCTGCTTGCGCGCCCCGGCCAGAATCAACGCGCCAACGAATATCGACCCCCAACACAGCGGATTCGGGTCGAACCAGGCTGCGATTAGAGCCGGCCCCACAGCCCAAATCCACTCCCGGCGAAAAACGAAAAACGCCGCCAGCGGAGTCACCAGCCACCCCATATGCCCCATCAACGCCGCGGCGTTTCGGACCTTATTCTCCAGACGCTGCAGGCCATACGTGCTGAAGTATCCGGTGAGCACCTGCGCGGGCATCGCGCCGGAGGTCGCGCGTTCCCAGAGTTCGTACGCCAACAGAGTCACCGGAATCGTCGCCAACACCCAGTGCGGTTTGCGCCGAATCAAAAACAGAATTGGCGCCAGCACTACCGCCTGATATCCGCAAGCCGCCGCCAGCACCATCGCCACCGCCGATAAAAATAGACGCGCCGCTAAAAACAACGCCGTGGCCAATAGCCAGAACGCCACTAGCGGCAGATCGCTCTCCAAAGAAGTCCCGTTCACCACAAACGCCGGCACAGCGCAAAACAGCAGCGTCGCCAGCAGCGCCTTCTCCGTAAATCGCCGCGCAATCGCTAATGCCGACAGCGCGGCGATCAACGAAAAGGGAATGTACGCCGCATGGAACGGTACTTCAGAAACGTCCCCAAAAACTGCGAGCAACGCGCCCAAATACCAAACATTAAACGGCGGATGCGGATGCCCCTGCATCGACACCACATCACCCTGAAACGCATACGATGTGTGCTTCGGATGCAGCGGCTCAATCTGCGCGTGCTGCGCGCCGTACAGGTAGTAAACGTCGTCGCCCTGGATGGGCTGCGACAGAAACGGCAGCCGCAGCGCCAGCACGAATGCGATGACGATGAGCGCCTGCCGTTTCCACACGTTTACTCGCCCAGGTAGGCCTGATATTCGGCGGCCGACATCAGCCCCGCTACTTCCGCCAGATTCGCCAGCGTCACTTTCACCAGCCAGGCCGCGCCGTGCGGATCGGTGTTCAGCAATTCCGGAGCGGCCGCCAGCTCGGCGTTCGATTCCAAAATCTCACCGTTCACCGGCGAATATATGTCCGACACGGCCTTCACTGACTCCACCGAGCCCAGCGCCTTGCCGATCTCTACCGCGGCCCCAGCCTTCGGCAGATCGACATAGACGATATCGCCCAGCTCATGCTGCGCATGATCGGTAATTCCAATGGTCCCC
>CAMDKT010000028.1 GCA_945900935.1 Candidatus Sulfopaludibacter sp. SbA3
AGTTTTTAATCCGATGGTATCGGCGGTCCAACCAGCAGCAACGGCGCAGCGCTCAATAATTTTTGCAGCGGAGGATGTTCCACATTCAGTTTGAAACTCCCGGTCCGCCAATACCGATAGCCAGTCGCCAGATGGACGCCCTCATCAAACGTCGCGCTCTCCTGCGCGATCGAGCCAAATTGCAGCCCCGCCATCAGCAAAATCGGCGCGGCCGCCAACAGCCGGAAGTGTTTTTCGAGAAGCGCCTGCAAGTTGTCATCGTACAGGGTTCCGCTCGCGCCGCGGTACTCCCGGAAAATCTTTTGCGAGAAACCAGCGCGAATTCACGCGTCGCCGGTCGCGGCCGCAAAGTCACCCGGACCGTCCGGACCTCACGCGCCGGCGTTCCGCCTCTCGAACGTTCGTCGCGGAAGGATCCCTGAAACCATCTTGTAACACCAGCCATGAAAAGGTTCCCCAAGTGTTACCACCAGCCGCAAGCCGTGCGGTGCCCGGCAGCCGAGCTGGCTCAACGTAAAGACCCCCTCCCCCCGTTTGCGCAATATCTGTGAGTAATGGCAATCGGTCAACGGCAAGTCATAGTTCGTCTCCCCGCTTCGAAAGCGCAGACGCGCCCGGTACTTTTCCCTCGCCGGGTCCCATTCATACGCAGCCTCTGTTTCAAACGGCTCAACATATAGGATGGATGCCCCCCCGCCGAAGCCCGTGGCTCGAATCGACCGTCCCGAACTCCCAAACAGCGGGCCGTTGCTAACAGGAGTCCGTTCCAGCCGAACCAGATGCGGGCGCGACGCCGGCCGCTCCACTAACTCCCATTCGGTGTCATCGACAACGCGATTCTCAGGCTGCGCCGGCCGGCTGTCCGCCCAGGGCGCATCCACCCGTATCAAATCGTATGGCCGGGGCTCCGCCATTCCATCCAGCCTGTGCTGCTCCGGATACAAAACTCCGCTCGGAACCGGGGCGACCAGCCGCACAAATCCGTACCGTCCAGGGATCGCCGCGCCGTGCCCAATCAACGACCACCCGTCCGCTCGACGGGACAGGCTGACTACGACAATATCGAGCGGCATATCTGAATAGTGGCCGCCGTTCTCAAAAAATCTCACTCCCTATCTGGAAATTGTAGGGTAAACCCCTTACCTGCGCACCCATGGCTATCGAGCAACTTCAGAAAACACAGTTATTCGCCTCGTAGCAATTCCGGAGCCGGGAGCCTACGCTGATTATGGGGTAGCTCGTCTTCCCAGGGAATCCGAATTGCGCTGTCGTTACTGCAACAAGCCAATCTCGCTATTGCGGCGTCTGAACGACTCCCAGTATTGCTCCGACTCGCATCGAGTTGCCGACGCCGCGGAGCAGCAACTGGCGATGCTCCGTCTCGCCGAAACCAAACCGGTCGCGCAACGGACGCCTGTCGCCAAGCCGGGCCGCCGCGGCGCGCAGGAGGAGGTATCGCCCGTTGGGACAATGACGGCCAAAGGGGGACATATTCCGTTCGCCCTGCCGGTGATCGAAGGTGCGTGGCGTCCACTTGTTGCGCTTGAGGCATTGCACCGTCCGGCGGCAGTCGCGTTTCTGGATCGGGAGTACCTCTTAAAGGCCGGACTGTCGTGGAATCGGAAGTCCGTTCCCGCGCCGATCAACGCCGCAGTGGCACTACCGCGCCCGGTCGCGATCCTCTGCCAACTCGCGCAGCCGCGCAGCGTCCCGCCACTCGGTTTGGCCTCGCGCGAGCGGTCCACGAAAGAGAGCAAACTATCCCCGGCTATCTCGTTGTTCGCCCTCACGGTTCATCCATCTGCCAGGCAAATGCAGCCGGTCCGCATAGTAGCGGCGATGGACCCCGTTTCCGGCGTGAAATGGCCGCCGCGCACGCGCCGTAGCCGCGAACGGGAATTGCACCCCGCTCTACGATTGGTGTGCGTTGGAACTTCGCCGTCCGGTCCAAAAGCCGGCAACTGCCGGTTCGGTGATCGGACAGCCGATCACCCGATTTGCTATCCTGCCGCGGTCTGTCTTCCGCTCAGCCCCCTTGCGGCGATAACGACGCCGCCAGAAAAGGACAGAGAAGAAGCGGATTGAGCCCGCTTCGAGAATTCCGCTCTCAGAAATCTAGTCGCCGCCACGAGCTACTCCACTATTGCGCCCATCGTCCCGGATTTCGGCCGGAACTCCGCCGCCGAACAAACACTAACTGTCGCATTCGCGGCTCCGCTACCCGTCCCATCCCGCCAACCCGCCTTGTCTCTCGAATTACTTTCCGTGGACGCGCCCCTGCTTGCCATCCTCCCCGAGAGTGATCGCGCCTCATCGCAGGCCATCGAAACGCCGCTATCCCGCCTCCTCCCGGAGTTGCGCGCCGCTCTCGCCACTCTTCGCCCGCCGGCGCGGGAAGTCGTTCTCCCTGTGCTCCCGCCCGCCGTGATCCCAGGGCTTACTTTCGCCGCCATTCCCGCCACGGCGAGGGCACTTGGCGGCTCCCGTCCGCGGCTGCCCAAACGAGATCCAGCCCGGCCGGCGCGGCATGCCCTGATTCCGTGCGACATCGTTCTGGCCGTGTTGCCGCCAGACGCCGCGCTCTGGGCCGGATCGGCACCCTCCGAAGCATCTTGGGTTTCGACCGGGATGCCGGCGCGATTCCCCGCCTCTCCGCTCGGTTGCAATTCTCCCGGTCCCTTTGCCGCCCCGGCGGTGTCTGTTCCAGCCCCGGTGACCGCTGGAACCCATGCCAAGGCCGTCGCCGTCACGGTTTGGATTGCCCCCGCTGTCGACTTCCGGCCGCCGTCGAGCCGTGTTTCAAGCGCCGGTACTGGAATAGCCATCGCCGAACAAGTCGCCTGCGATCTTCGCCCGGATCAGGTCGACGCGGGCCACCGGCCGCATTCCCCGCAGACCCTCAAAACTGCCCTGCGCATGCGGCTTCCTCGCCATTCCCGGCGTTTGGCCAGCCACTTTGGCGCCGCCGAATGCGTTCCACTCCCGCCACCCGGCAAACAACCCATTTCGTGGCGTCCCGCCATCGTTGGCGGTACGGATCTCTCACCGGATCAAGTACTTCCCAAACGCGCCAAACCGGCGCAGAACTGTGCGCTCCAGAATCTTCCGGTCCGCCTGTACCCCGTTCCCCGCGCCAAACCGATGGCCAGACCCGCCGGTGGCAAGCCTCGCGCCCTCGGCATGGACTTGTGGGCCTCAGCGCCGGCTATCCTCGCTTCCGGCTTACGTTTTGATGATGGCCGGTCTCGCCCGAAACTCGTTTCTAAAGGGCGCTTCGGGCAGGAGATTCGTGATCGCTTTTCGCAAAATGGCTTGCGCAGCGCTTGGATCAACGCCGGCCGATTGCCTTCGGGCTTGAAGTGGATCGCCATTGGGGTCCCGCTGATTCTAGGAATCTGGATATTGGCTCGACCGGGCCAATCGGAACCGGCCAGGAACAAATTGTCGATCCCCAGCGAAGTCGCGGCCGCCGAAGGTATCCCGGCAGCTAAAGACGAATCCCGGGCCGCCGTGACACCGGTCTCCGCGCCTCCAGATCCCGGAAAACAGGCCGCCTCGCTCCCGGCAAACGCTCCGGCCAGCTTGTCGGCCGCCGCCGCGCCGGGGCGATGGGAAATCCTCACCAGCCGCATCGCCGGCCGCGCAAGCGTGAACCTGGTCGAAGACTTTAGGAACGGGCTCAGCAAATGGGAGGGACGCGGCGAATGGGCGCGCACCTGGTCCTATGATCGTTCGGGAACAGTACGTCCTGGGCACTTGGCAATCTACCAGCCGACGGTCGCCCTCCGGGATTACGTCGTCGAGATGAAAGCTTCAATCGACCGCCGTTCCATTCAATGGCTGGTGCGCGCTTCGAGCCCCCAAAACTACCATTTCGCGCGGTTGAACGTAACTCCCGGATCCCCATTGACAGCGGTTGCATTCGAACGCTGGACCGTAATCAACGGTCGTATGGGCCGAGTGACCCGCCTGCCATTGCCGCACGCAGCCGCCAACCAGACCCTCTTTGCCATTCGGGTGGAAGTCAAGGGCGACAGTATCACGACGTATTTGCAGGATCAAGTCATCGACACGTTTAACGATCCCCGGCTCCAGGATGGCGGAGTGGGCTTACTCGGAGCTCAGAACGACCGGCCCCGGATCTATGGCATCAACGTCACTCATCAGAACGATTTTTTAGGCAAGCTCTGTTCTTTTCTGACTCCCCCGCCGATAAATAGCCAGGGATCCGATTAGCGGCCTTCGAATCGAATTTCTAGTCCGCAGGCAACAAGTACCCAGGCAGAGAGTGAGCAATATGAGCAAAAATCAACCTTCGAAAACCGCGAATCGCGTAGCTAACGGAGCAGTCGGCGTGCCCGTTGACGGTGCCGCGGCCGTCCTTGGCCGCGCCGTGGCATTGCACATGGACGGCAAGCTGAAGGATGCCCTCGGTGAACTCCAGAGCGGCATTGGCACGCACGGCGAGCAGCCGGAAATGCTCGCCGCGATCGGCCACCTCCAATGTGAGTTGGAACAGTTTGACGACGCCGTGAAAACGTACGCCCGGCTGTTGGAAATTGCGCCGGATAGCACCGTGGCGTTGTTCAATCAAGCCGTTGCCAACGAAAAACTCGGTAAATGGGAAGCCGCCGCAAAAGGTTTCACCCGCACTCTCGCCGCCGAATCGGATCGTTTAGAAGCCCGTTTGGGCCTCGGCATCTGTCTCCTTCATTTGGAAAAGGCGGAACCGGCGCTCGCGGAGTTCCAGACCTATCTGAAGAAGGACTCCGGCGACGAAACGGCCCAATTCGGAAAAGCCGTTGCGCTGCAGTTGCTGTCGCGGTTCGACGAAGCCGCCGAAATCTACCAGTCTTCGCTCGCCGCAAATCCGAAGTCGGAGGAGGCGCTGACGAACCTAATCGCCATCTCCATCGCCCGCAAGGAGCACGATCAGGTTCGCAAGTATTCTGACCGGCTTCTCGTTTTTCGGCCGTATTCCCAAGCCGCTCTCGAAGGCTTGGCTACCTGCTCCTTCCAGAGCGGCGATTTTGAGGCCGCTTCCATCCTTTGTCAAAAACTTGTCGATCTCACGCCGAATCACTTCGAGCGTTGGTACAACTACGCCGTTGCCAGCCAAAAATTGGGCCGCCTCGATCAGGCCGTCAAGGGTTACTCCGAAGCGCTTCGAATCCGGCCCGACGCCAAACAGGCCTTCTCCAATCTCGGTTCCGTGAAGCAGGAATTGAACGACCTCCAGGGCGCTAAGGAAGCCTATGAAAAGGCCCTGATTCTGGCCCCTGATCTGCCCGAAGTTCTATTCAACCTCGCCACCGTCTTCGAGATGCAGGGCCAGAAAGACGAAGCCGAAAAGCTCTACAACAAGCTCCTGGCAAAGAATGCGGACTGGGAAGAAGCCTGGTTCCGTCTCGGGTTTCTCCGGCTGGATCGCAATGAGTACCGCGGCGCCGAAGAGGCCTTTGAGACCTGCTTGCGGAAGCGCTCGGACTGGAAGGAAGCCCTTATTAATCTCGGACTCGCTCGCTGGAAAAACGGCAATCGCGCCGCCGCCGCCGAGACCTTTCACAAACTGCTCGTCCAGGAACCGAAGTCGCTGGAAGCCCTGCGTGGACTCGCCGGTCTCGCCGTCGAAGGCGAGGACTTCGAAAAGGCCCTCGATTTCCAGGCCCAACTGATCGACGTCGGCGAACGCTCGCCCGAGGTCTTCTACAACACCGGGCTGCTGTTACAGAAATCCGGCCAGTTAGAAGACGCCATTCGCCTTTATCAGGAAGCGCTCAATGAGCGTCCTCAGTTTGCCGAGGCCCTTCTCAATCTTGGCCATGCCCTCAAGTCCCAGGGCCGTAACGACGAAGCAAAATCCTATTGGCGCCAAGCGATCAACGTCAAACCCGAACTGGCCAAGGGCTATTTCGACTAGTCACCAATCCACGTGACAATACACGCTGGACCGCATGATCTGTACCCCGGAAAACAGCTCCCCGAGGTATTCGACGCCCCCGGTCAATAAACACCGCCTCCTCACACCACAACCTCGATCGCAATCGGCGCCAACCCTCGCCTGCCCAGCCGCATCTCCAGCGCATGTCCCCCAACTCCGGTCTCCTCCGGCAGCTTGAAATTTATCTCAAATCGAGGCGGCAGCGGATCCGTGCAAAAGTAGTCGATATCCAGCACCGGAATCCCATCCACGCACGCGCTGAACTGCTCCGGCTCCGTCACTTCCTCCAGCGTAATTTTCACCGACCGCGTCTCAATCCGCGGCCCGCTCATCAAATTGATCCCGTCAGAAAGCGCCAGCACTCGCGGAACCAGCGCCGGGCGAGGCACTATCCGCACCTTCGCCGCCGGGCCAATCTCTTCGCCCCGCCAACGCAAAGTCACCGGCTGCAATCCCGTTCCAACGTCAACCGGCAGCCGCAGATTCACTTGCGCCATCCCGTCATATTCACGCGGCCCAATATAGGTCAACCTCCCCCGTTCCCCGCCCACATGCACCTCGAAATTCAAAAGATCGCACTCTTCCGGCAGATTCTCCACCCACAAGGACAACGCCGCGAACCGCCCCCGCGTCGGTGCCACCGGCTCAGAATTTTGCGCATTCGTGATCCGCCGGATCACCACCGCCTCAGCCGGCTTGCGCACCGTCTCATACCATCCCCGCTCCCGCTTCCGCAAAGTCGTCCACATATATTGCGTTTGCGTCCCCTCCAACGACAGCATTTGAAAATCGTTCGCCCGGCAAAACTCCTCCAACTCGGCCGCGCCGATTCGCACTCCGCTCCACGTGTCGTACCGCGCCGCCGCCGCCGGCAACCCGTTGATCTGGCACCGCATATACCCGCCCGGCTTCAACACCCGCCACGTCTCGCGCAAATACCCCAGCACCACATCCCGGCTCGGAATATGTTGAAACACCGCGTAACTATACACGAAGTCGAAGGACTCCCCGGCGAACATTTCCAGATTCGAATTCCGCGCCACATGTACATGCGCATGTGGAATAGCAAGAAGCCGCGCCCGCGCCCGCGCCGCCATCTCATCCGAAATATCCACCCCGTGAATCTCACCGAAATGCACTGACATCGGCCGCAATAATCGCCCCGGTCCGCAGCCGATCTCCAGCGCCCGCCGGTTCCGCGAATCCACGCCCGCCGGCAGCCGCCGCATCTCCCACTCCAGCCCATGCACCACCTCATGCGCCGTGTCCTGAAACTCGCCGTCTTCCTGCTCCCGCCTCCCAAACGCCACGTAATAATTGGCGTCCTCCACTGCCCGCGCATTCCAATCCGCGCGCATTCTCTCAACAACGTCTGGTGTCGTATCCGCCATATCAGTTCCCGTCATGCCGGCATTCATTACCGGTAACTCGATTGTCCTTCGAATCCACCCCCGGAGCGAATCCAATGCATTTACGGTCCATCCGCCAGCCCCGGATCGTGTTCCCCTCCACACGGTTCCCCCGCGTCACCGCCGCCCGTTCCGCCCGCTTCCCAAAATAAATTCCCGTGCGCAGCAAATCCGGCTCACCGGCAAAATGCGCGCACCCCGCGCATCGCGCCGTATGCAGCCGTAAAAACACGTTGCGCCGAATCACATGCCCTGAACCAATCACAAAAATCCCCCCAAAACGCATCCCTTCAAACCGGTTCTCTTCAATCCGAATCCCAACCGGCTGCATATCCGGATTCGTATTATTCATCACAATCCCAAAGTGCCCAAACGAATGCTCCAACACATTCACACAACTGTTCCCAACCAATGACCCATGATGAAATCCATCCAAATCAAAACACTTCCCATTTATCTCCGTCATCCGGTTCCGCGAGTAATGCGACGAGTCCACGTTCCCAGCCGTATCGACACCCACCGGCGTCCCCCCGCCCTCCACATCAATCGCCTCCGCCGGGTACCCAACGCGGTTCATGACGTTCTCAACAACCGAAACCCCCCAAGCATGGCCCACCTGCACAGCGTCCCGCCCAATCGTATCAAACGAATTCCGCCGGATCGCGCCCGGCCCATTTCGCACATGGTTATACCGGGAATGCGTCCAAACGCCATTCCCCAAAATTCCTCGAAACTCTGAATCTTCCACCACAAAATGCGCCGTCCCATCCTCCAGCAGCACCCCTCCTGTCGTATTATTCCGCCCCAACGCATTCCGCGACCCCGAATCGCGAAACCGGCACCGCGAAATCCGAATCTTCCCCACCCCGCTCGCTAGAATCGCAAACCCCGCGATCTCCGCAAACGACGAGTCCTCCACCACAACCTCCGCGTTCCCAATCAGCACTAATCCATTCCCCGCCGGAAAGTGATCCGCAAACCGCCGGTCAAACGGAGGCAGCGCCTGCCCCTGCGGCGCCCGCGCCCGGTCACCCATAAACGCTACCCGCCGCACCACCACACGGCACGGCCCGTTAACCGTCAAAGTTCCCAGCGCCACATCCTCCCTGACAATTTCCTGACCCAGGCGACAGGGAATCGTCTCCTGCGCCGAAACGGAAAAGGAGCAGACTGCAAGCAATGACAGTATCCTGTTAACGATGGCCATTCATTTTCGCGAAGCGTCGCACGCCCCAATACAACAGCTTACCGTCTCCGCTCCCAACGGCGCTCTCATCGGCGTCATCGGCGAAGAATCGAGCGGCGCCCGGCAACTCCTCCGCCTCGCCGCCGGCCTCGACGCCCCCCCATCCGGAGAAGTCCATTTCGACTCCCCCGCCCGCTATCTCGGCCCCCTCGACCCACTCCAACTTTCCCCCGTCTCCACTCTCGTACTCGACCACACTCTGGCGCACGCAGACGCACTCATCCGCGCCCGCGCCATCACTGCCATTGAACGGCTTCGCAAGTCCGGCACCACCGTTCTCATCGCCTCCCACGACCTCGAAATGCTCCATCAAATCGCCGACGAGATCTGGTGGATTAACGATGGCCGTCTCCATGCCAAAGGCGACCCCCGCGAAGTGACCGCCGCCTACCAACAACACGTCGCCGCCAAGCTCCGCGCCTGGGGCGAGCAAGTCTCCGCCCCGCTCGCCCCTTCCCTCCGCCGCGGCGACGGCCGCGCCGAAATCGTCGCCATCGAAACCCTCGGCGCCAACGGCACTCCCACCCTCGTTGCCCAAAGCGGAGAACAGATGTCGGTCCGCATCACCGTGCGATTCAATAACGATGTCGAAAACCCCGTCATCGGCATGATGATCCGCACCCGCATCGGCTCCGAAGTGTACGGCACCAACACCGAGCTCGAGCGATACCCCATCGGCCCCATCCAGGCGGGCCAGACCCTCCGCATCACCTTTCGATTCGCTTGCCAACTCTGTCCGCAGGAATACACCATCACCGCCGCGTCCCACGACCCCAACGGCGTCTGGCACGACTGGATGGAGGACGCCCTGGCCTTCAGCGTCGCCGACAGCCGCTACACCGCCGGCGTGGCCAATCTTCGAGCGGAAGTGCTCGCGGAACGGCTGTAGCTGTTGCCGCCCAAATCGTCGCTACGTGGAGAATACGAAAGCAACGGCGACTCCCGAGTCCGCTGAGGGGCCACTTGCTAAATGATTCGGAATGAGACGCTGTCATCAACCGGGCCGCCCCGGACTTCAGTGGAAGATTCCCCAACACCGCTCCGTCAGCCAGCGCTAAAATCAATCCGTGAGGACCTTTCGCCCGCTGAGCCAGAAACAGCTAGCGAACGCCGAAGCCGCCCTTCTGCATCCGGTGCCGGGAAGTCGAATCGAAGCCGCGAAATCGTATGCTGTCGATTTGACGTTGCTTGCGGAACAACTGCGATTGACACCCGCTGAACGCGCGAAAAAACTGGAATGCGCGGTTACCTCTCTGCTAAAAGTTCGTGGAATCGCGCGTAGGCGTCCCTGATGCAGTTTGAAAAGGCGCTACAAGTGCTCTGCAACGCTAATGTCCAATTCGTCGTGATAGGTGGTTTGCCGGCGACCTTGGCCGACGCCGTTGCGCACATCAATCACATCGTCAAAATCGCTGGAATCGACGCCGCCGGTATCGACGCCGATTATGACGGTGTCGCCTGCGTTCCCGAAGGCCTGGACGACGTCAGCAAAATGCCCAATCTGACCCGCGCACTACTCGAAAACGGCTATTCCGCAAAGGATATCCGTAAGATTTACGGGGGAAATCTGCTGCGGGTAATGCGCGCCGTCCAGCGCTAAAATCCAATCCGTTCACAGTGAACGGTACGGGCACTAACCCTATCTGCCTTCAAGGATATACGTGGGTGTGACACCAACGGCGGTGGAGAAACTGCCGCTGGCCGGCGTCAGCCACGTCGAGCAACTCTGCACCTTGCCGATGCAGACATGCGGATGCACGTCGACGCGCATCTCCTTCATTTCCAACATTCCGTACACGCTGATGGGGAATTTTTCGGTTACCGGCGCCACCGCTTCCTGCACCACGTAGCGTTCCCGAATGGCGCGTTTGCAGGCCCGACCCCACTGGTGATCGTCCATCGTGGCACCATCGTATTCCGCCATTTCGGAGAATTCGCTGTTAGGCCGAAGCACCAATTTTTCGCGGTTCTTCAGAACAAAGCCTGGTAAATCAACGGTTTCCCCGCCCCAGCTTACCTTCCGCTCGCCCATTACACGGGTGATGGGAATGAAGGAGCGAATGGCCTTTCGCTCCGCGATCGGGAACTTGGCGATGATCGCATCGTCGGTCAAAAGGTCGAGCATCGCCTTGCGCTGCGCGATGTCGGAGCGGAAGCTGTTGACGATACAAACGGCGCCTTCCCGGTAGGCGCGGACCAGTGGATGAACCGTTAAATCGTAGCGCACCAGGAACTCGTGGGTGCGGACCCGGCGGTAGATGATATCGATAACAAATTCGCCTTTGCGGAGCACGCCGTTCTTAAATTCGAGCTGTTCGGGGGAGACGACTGCGGCCGGATTGCCGTGGGCCGATAAGTACTCGGCGAGCAGTTGGTGCTCGCGGGACTCCAGCGTTTCAAAGGGTTGCTTGAATTCAAGGATGCCAATATTGGCCGTCTTGCGCCCTCCAAAGTCCTTAAACGCTTTTAAAAGTGCGCTTTGCAGATACTTAACAGACGGTATTTTCGTCAGTTTGTGCCGTTTGCGAATCTCCTTCATCGGGCCCGCCTCCGAGAAGATCTCGGAAAGCAGATCCTGGTAGAGGACGCCGACAGGAGTTTCAGCGCTCACTTGCGAAAAGCGCATCGAGCCGTTGTTAATGTGGGAATCGAGAAGACTCGTAACGGCAAAGTGTTTGTAGCCGGGATTCACCTCGGCGAGCATGCGTTCGCCGGGAAGGAGATCGAGACGGTTGAGGAGGGCTGGTGTGGTCAGAACGAGTTGGCGCATCCGGTCGATGGCCACCCACAGCGCCTCGCCGCCTTTTTCCAAAGCGTCATATTGCCGCCGAGTCACGAAATGTGGGCGTAAGAAAGCCGTAACTGGCTTTCCGCTGATATCAAGCTGCTTGGCCCGCATGGCCTCGTGCAACTGCTCTACCCAGCCCAAATCTCGAAACTGTTCCGTTTCCAGGAGTTTGTGATAACGGGCAATTGCCTCGTCCACTTGATTCATCGCCGTCGCCACAGGAAAAACTTTCCAGACACGAGTATGGCATACGAAATGCCTAATGTATAGCAATGTCACTGCGAATTTCACGCATAAAATATTGATTCTATTCGAGTTAACACGGTCGAAAAATCCTGTCCCCTCAAAGCGAGTTGTTGGCCGATCCGCCGGACGCCGGCCACAGCTCGGGCGACACCAAAAAAGCAAGGGATGGGAGTCATGGGACAATAGTTGGCGATGCGCCGCCAACTCATTCCCTTTTCCCTGGCCCTTCTGGCCGCCGCCCAACCGGGCCGCGCCGATGAAGGCATGTGGCTCCTGAACCGGTTCCCGAAGGAGGAACTGAAAAAGAAATACGGAGTCACGCTCACCGACGCGTTCCTGCTGAATTTGCAGATGTCCTCGGTGCGATTCAACAGCGGGGGCTCGGGCTCGTTCGTTTCGCCAAACGGCTTGCTATTCACCAACCATCACGTTGGCGCTGAGTGTATTTACAAAGTCAGCACCAAAGAGCACGATTACATAAAAGATGGGTTTCCCGGCGGCGATGAGAAAGCCTGCCCGGATTTGGAAGTGAATGTTTTGCTGCGCATTGAGTCGGTCACCGGCAAGGTCAACGATGGAGTGACACCGGCGACATTGCCGGCGGAGGCGAACCGGATCCGCCAGGCGAATATCACGAAGCTGGAATCGGCTTGTAACAAGACGACCGGCAACCGGTGCGACGTTGTGACGCTGTATTCGGGCGGGCAGTACGATATCTACGAATACAAGAAATACACCGATGTGCGGCTGGTGTTTGCGCCGGAGGAAGCGATCGCGGCGTTTGGCGGCGACCCGGACAATTTCACGTATCCCCGGTATTGCCTGGATTTCGCGTTGTTTCGCGCGTATGAGAACGGAAAGCCGGTGCAGGCCAAACAGTATCTAAAGTGGTCGAAGACGGGGGCTAAGGACGGGGAGTTGGTCATTGTTTCGGGGCACCCGGGGAAGACGGACCGGTTGGCGACGGTGGCGGAGCTGGAATTTCAACGGGACGTGACGCAGCCTTACGGGTTGGAGATTTTGAAGAAGCTGGCCGACCGGCTTTTGGCATTCGGCGCGACAGATCCGGAGAACAAACGCATCGCGCGGGATGTATTGGCGTCGGTACAGAACAGTTTTAAGGCGCGGACGGGATTCCAACGGGGGCTAACGGACCCGGAATTGATGCGTATGAAAAAAGACGCGGAGAACGCGCTGCGGAAGGCGGTGTCGGACGATCCGGCGAAGCAAAAGCAGTTCGGCGGGATTTGGGATGAGATCGCCGCGTATGTGGATGAATACCGTGCATTCTACGTGGAGTATTCGCTGCTGGAACGGGCTCCGGCTGGTGGCAGCGAACTTTTTGGACTGGCGCGCAGTATCAATCGTTACGTCGGAGAGAAGCCGAAGCCGAACGCGGACCGTCTGCGGGAGTTCTCCGACGCGGCGCTGCCGGCCACGGAGATGGCGATGTATTCGACTGCGCCTGTTTACGCGGCGTTGGAAGAAGTCGTTCTCGCGGAATGGATGAAGCGTCTCGTGGAAAAGCTCGGTGCCGATCACGCTATCGTGAAAAGAGTTCTGGCCGGAAGAACGCCGGAAATGGCGGCTCAGTATTATGTCCGAGGGAGCAAGCTGGCCGATGTCGCCGAGCGGAAGAAGCTGACCGCGAGCGGCCCGGCGGCGTTGGCGGCCAGCAAGGACACGATGATCGAGTTGGCGCGTATTTTGGACGGCACAGGCAGAGTGCTGTACCGGCGATTTCAGGACAAGGTGGAGGCGGTGCAGGCGTCGAGCGCGTCGCGAATCGCGCAGGCGCGGTTTGGTGTGTATGGCGCGAATGAGTATCCGGACGCGACCTTTACGCTGCGGCTGACGTACGCGGCGGTGAAGGGGTATACCAACGCCGAGGGGAAGAACGTGCCCTGGGCCTCGGATTTTGCGGGGCTGTATGGACGGGCGACCGGCGTGGAGCCGTTCGCGTTACCGCCCTCGTGGACAAAGGCGAAGGGGGCATTGCGGCTGAAGACGGCATTTAACTTTGTCTCCACGGCGGACACCCATGGAGGGAACTCCGGCAGTCCGACGGTGAACGCGAAGGGCGAACTGGTTGGTATTTTGTTTGATGGGAATATCGAAGGCTTGCCGAATCAGTATTTGTACCGTGACAAGATGGAGCGGTCCGTGCATGTAGCGAGCCAGGGAATTGTGGAGTCATTGCGGAAAGTGTATGGCGCGACGGCGATTCTAAAGGAGCTTGGATTTTAAGTTATGACACGTGTGACATTGTTCGTATTATTTTCGATTGCGGCGTTGGCGCAGGGCGGATTCCGGGGGGAAGGCCGTTATGAGATATTCAGCCCTCTCTCACGGAAAGTGCTGGACATGGACCGCAACGACCGGCGGACCGTCATCCAGTACGAAAGCCGGCGAACGGACAATCAGGCGTGGGACATTACCGATGCCGGCGGCGGGTATTATTTCATTCGCAATGGGATGAACGGATCTGCGTTGGCAGTACAGGATGACAGGAACAGTTCGCCGCTGGCGGCGGAACCGTTCAACAATTCGCCCGCCCAGCAGTGGCGATTTGAGAGCGGACAGGACTCGACGGCAATCGTTATAAACCGGAACGGGAAGGCGATTGATATTCCCTACGGCTCGAAGAATAACGGGATCAAGCTGAACTCGTATGGGCGCAACGGAGAAGAGAATCAGCGGTGGCAGTTTCAATCGGCCGGCGGGACAGGCGGGCGCGGGCAGAACCGGTACGACGCGCCGGCTGGCCGCGGGCAGGAGCGGTACGACGCGCCGGCTGGGCGCGGCGGACAGCGCGACGGGGACGGCGTGTATTTCGACGACCGTGACCGGATGTACAAAATGGACGGAGACGGCGTTTGTTTTTATCGCGAGCGGGAATTCCGGGGCGAGGCCGTGTGCGCGACGGTGCGGACGGGCCGGCGCCGATGGAATAATTCGTTCACGGACATCGGATCGGTGAAATTTTTTGGCCGGGCGACGGGCGTGCAAGTGTTCGATCGGGAAGAGTTCCGCGGAAATTCGGTGGAGATTACCGGAGACGAGCGGAATTTCAACCGGGCAACGCGCGGGCTGCGCGGGGCACCGCAGTCATTGCGCGTGTATTGAGTGTCCTCGAGTCCTGTGGCGACGCGGTAGACCTTAGTAGAACAACAGGCCCTCCTTAACTCGCGAATTCTGTTCACCGATTTCCGGGATGCCTACAAATTCAATACCGCCATCGTCCAAGCCCGGACGGTGATCTCCGCGGCCGGAGTGTTCCTAATTGTCTGGCGAACCAGCCCGCGAAGCGCGGTGCCATCGCGCCCCCGGCAAACCCGTCAAAAACACTCCGCCTTCAACCTCCCCACAATCCCTGCCATCATCCAGCTAAACTAGAATCGGAGATCCCATGCAAACACTAGCCGCCCTCCTCACCGCGACCGTCATCCTCCTCTCCGCCTGTTCCAACGCTCCGAAAACGCAAACAGCCAAAAAAGAGGAACCCAAAAAGGAGCCGGAACCCATCACCGGCAAAAACGCCTTTTTCAAGATCTACGTCACCGCCCGCAGTTGGGCCCCCGACGCCCAAATCTTCAGCGTCGCCAGCGTTCCCATCGCCGAAGTGAAGGCCGGCGCCGGCAAGTACGCCGCTTGGCGCGTCACCGTCGTTTCCCCAGCAAAACTCAAGAAACGCTCCTATACCTGGTCCGCCGTCAAAGCCGAAGGGAACATTCAGGAGGGCGTCTTCCCCGGTCCCGAAGAGTCCTACTACCCCAGCGTCGGCGCCAAGCCGTTTCTCATCGCCGCCCTCAAAACCGATACCGACGCCGCTCTGAAAATCGCCGAAGGAAAGAGCGCCGAGTTCATGAAGAAGAATCCCGGCATGCGGATCAATTTTCTCCTCGAAATGGGCAGCAAACACGCCAACCCCACTTGGCGCGTCATCTGGGGCGACTCCGTCGGCACCAGCGGCCACTCGGTTTTTGTCGATGCCTTCAACGGCGTTTATCTGGAAACCCGCCACTAATGTCCATCACCGCCGCTGCTGTTATCAACGCCGCCGAGCGTATCCGCGGCCTCGTTCGCCGCACGCCTGTTGTTCTCGCCGAGGTCCACGGCTTGGAGCTGTATCTGAAGTGCGAAAACCTCCAGGACGGCGGCTCCTTCAAACTCCGCGGTGCCACGAATCTCGTCCGGTCATTGCATGCTGACGCTTTAGCCAAAGGCGTCATGGCCTATTCCTCCGGCAATCACGCCGCCGGCGTCGCCCTCGCCGCCCTTCGCGCCGGCGCCAAAGCCCGCGTCGTCATGCCCCACGACGCCCCCAAAGTGAAAGTAGATAACACCGCCTCCTTCGGCGCGGAAATCATCAGCTACAACCGCTTCACCGAAGATCGCGAGGCCATCTGCAAGGCCCTCGCCGCCGAAACCGGCGCTACCATCATTCCGCCATTCGATCATGTGTTGACCATTGCCGGCCAAGGCACTGCCGCGCTCGAACTCATCGAAGAAGTCCCCGGCCTTGACGCGCTCATCGCGCCTCTCGGCGGCGGAGGGTTGATGGCCGGCTGCTGTCTCATCACCCGCCATCTCAATCCGTCAATCCGCCTCTTCGGTGCCGAACCCCAGCTCGCCAACGACACCTGGCTCTCCTTTCAGGCCGGCGAACACCGCCAAATTCCACCCTCGGAAACCATCGCCGACGGCCTTCGTTCTCCCTCACCCGGCAAGCTCACCTTCCCCATCATGAAGGATCATCTCGAAGCCATCGCCCTCGTCACCGAAGACGAAATCCGCGCCGCCGTCCGCTGGCTCGCCACCAAGGTTCATCTCGTCGTTGAACCCAGCGGCGCTGTCCCCGTCGCCGCCGTACTCCACGGAAAACTTCCGCCAAACATTCGGAAAATCGGCGTTATCGTCTCCGGCGGCAACATCGAGCCCAGCCAACTCGCCGAAATTCTGGCCTAACTCTCCAGTATCTCGACAAGTTCCAACAGCCGCATCGTCCGCGCTTGCCCCTCCGACCGGTCATAAATCCAGAACAATATCAGACCCATCTGGTACAGCCACAGGATCTTCGGCATGTGCGCAACCATGTCGTCCGGCACCGATGTATTCGTCTCCGCCAATGCCCGCGCGAACTGCGCCAGATCCTGTTCCCTCGCCGCCCGTTCTCAACAAACCAACAAACAAAGCAACCTCATACGTATTCCTCCGGAATCGAATCCGCCACCCGCGCAAACGCCGAATACTCCACCGTTATCCGCTCCTTCGCCGCCAGCCACCGGTACCCCGGAACGCCGAACAACTCCCGCCGCTCCATCATCGCCCGCCGGCTCTCCGGAAACGGCGACGCCCCAAACTCCATCCCCCGCGTCAGCGTCCGCCCACTCCACGGCGGCGTCGTCCGGCTGTGGTTCTCTTCCCAAATCCCCATCCACGGAAAGTCGGACCGCTTCCACTCATACCCAAACAACAATTTCGACGCCGGCGCCCACGCCAAAAACCACGCCCGCTCCCGATGCGGATCCAATAAATGCGTTGAAAACGCCGCCGACGCGGGCACAGCCTGCAACCGCCGCATGTCGACGCTTCCCTTCCCGTCCCTCCGAGGCGCACGCGGCCAATCAAACACCGCCCCCACCGGCAAATATCCGTTCGGCCCCGCAAAATCCGATGGGTACGACATCGACCGTGTCCCCGGAAGCCGAAACTCCGTTTTCCCGCGCTCCAAAAACGGCGGCCCCAACGTCACATGCTGCGTATACGCAATCGGCCGGTCCAGCGCCGTCAGGTTCTCCACCGTCTCGAAAAACCGTACCCGCTCCCCATCCAGTCGAATTGTCCGCGAAAACGACAGCCCATGCAGCGGCAGCGCCGCCCGCATCTCCAATCCACCGCCCGCATCAGCCAGCGAATACGCCGCCACCGAGCCCTCGCCATGCGTCGTCATCCCCGCCGCGGCCTCTTCCACTGTCGGCCCGCCGAATAGATCCAGACACAAATTATGCCCATGAATCCCGGCCAACAGCTTCGATTCCGCATCCCCGCCATACTCGGGGTGCTTCGCCGCGTCATAACGCGACGGCTCCATCGTCGCCCAAGGAGGAACCCACAGCGGATTCACTCCCGTTTTCTTGTGCAGGATCTCAGCCACATGGCCTCCCTCCCGCAACACTGTCACGCGCAACGCGTCGTTTTCGATCAACCACGCCTCGCGTTCTCGCCAGCGGCTGAGCGGCATTGGCTCTTATCCCTTCTTAACCGCCGGCTTCGCGTCCGGATTGCCCAGCGTCTGAATCTCTTTCTGCCATACGCGCCGCTCTTCCTTCATCGATAAGTTCGATAAGATCACCGACGCCGAATCCGACAATCCAATCTCCAAATCCGCCTTCGGCTTCGCTCCTGTCCGCACGCATTCCCAGAACTCAAGCATCTGCTGATCCACCGGATTCTTATCTTCCTCCGGCACCATCACGCCCTTCGAGTACAGCCAGCGCCGCGCGAACTTCAGCTCCTTCTGCACAAAGCTGTCCTGCTCGCCAACCTCGTCTTTGCTCAACAAAATCGGCAGCGACTTCGCGCCCTTGCCGGTTGATGCCAACGATGCGCTCGCCACCGCCGCCTTCGCGGTTCCCGCCGCCGGGTTCTTCTTCGCCGGCTCCCGGTACCAGATGCCCAGCGCCGGCTCATCGTCGGTGCCCACCGTGATATGGATCGTTCCCTCCGTGCCCATGATGATCTCGCCAAACTGCGCCCGCGTCCCGCCAAACAGCGCCGAATGCTGGTTCGTCGAAATGTAGGACGCCATCAGCCGCTGCCCCTTCGGATACCGGAAAATCAACTGAACGCTATCAAACACATCGCGCCCGTCTTTGAAATAGTCGATTCCGCCGACACCGTTGACCGTCTCGAAATGGCTGCCAAACATCCAGTCGGCGATGTCCATCTGGTGCGAACCCAACTCCGCCACCAGTCCGCCCGAAAATTTCGACAACAGCCGCCAGTTCCCCTCTTCTCCGCGCGGATCGTTCTTCTTCATCGTCCACGTCGCGCTCGGCACATTGATCAGGTTGCGGTGCCACTGCGCATAAACATTGGTGACGTCCCCCAACAGTCCCTTGTCCACCATCTGCCGCGCCGTCTGGTAGAACTTGCTGTACCGCCGCTGCAATCCAACCTGCATCACCTGTTTCGGCCGCTCATTCACCAGCTTCCGCAACATGTGAATCTCTTCCGGCTTATGCACCAGTGACTTCTCGCAGAGCACATGCTTGCCCGCCAACAGCGCGTCGCGCGTGATCGGGAAATGCGTGTACAATGGCGTCGAAATCAGCACCGCGTCTATGTCGTTGCGGTTCAATATTTCGCGGTAGTCTTTATAACCCTTCGGCTTGTCCTTGGAGCTATTCACCGCCTTGTCGAGGTTCGGCTGAAAGATGTCGCAGGCTGCAACCAGGCGCCCTCCATCCAGCCCATTTAAGTGCGTGATGTGATACTGGCCGCGACCGCCTGTGCCAATAATGGCCATCTGGACCTGATTATTGGCCGCTTTCACTTTTTGAATCCACGGCGCGGCAATCACCGCCGCCGCCGTCGCGCCCGCCGCCAGTTTGGCCGCGTCGCGCCGCGTCATGTCGTTTGGTTCTGACATCGCATTCACCTCAATTTGATCGGTTAACGAACTTATTATTATATGGCATGGCACGGATTCGTCTACACGTCTTGGCCAGTTCCTGCGATTCAGACAGTGGTGGGATGGCCAACAGCGTTTTCAGGGTTCTTCGCTGTTTCATGTGGGTAGGAGAGCCGGCTT
>CAMDKT010000029.1 GCA_945900935.1 Candidatus Sulfopaludibacter sp. SbA3
CGTCCTGGCAGCCCAGGCCGACGGTCACTTTCGAAAGGATGTTCTCGAAGCTTGCCGCCCAGGACTTACCGCTGATTTTGACGGCGCCGGGAGCGATCTGCCAGACGTTGCGCACGGAGGTGTCGACAATCGTTTCCTCGCCACGGCCATAAGGCGCCCGCGTGGCGTATTGCATCATCGCCTCGATCTGTGGGCGGGGAATCGGGAACGATAGCGGACCGGTGCCCTCCACCTCCACTCGCGGCATCGGGATCTCCAGCGTCCCGGCAACGAAAAAATCGCCCGGGTGCTCCACGTCCGACAGGATGGCCTCGAGGGGTTTCAGTTCCTTGTTGTACTCGACTTCAATGTATTCCATGGCACCCTTCCGCAATGGCGAAAACAAGGTCATGTGACGTAGACCTCGCAAGCCTCTACCGATTCTAGATCAAGCCGGGAACTGATTCGGATCGGCTGATCGGTTCTTTTTGACAACACTCGTCCATCCGATCCCTCCGCCTCACTAAACCCCAAAAAGTTCCGCATGCCAGTCCCTAACTCCCAAAACATTGCTAGGCTGAGTTGAGAACCTGCTCTCAATGCCCGATTTCTCAACCATGCCCGAGATCTTCGTTTCCAATGCGGAACTCGCGGCCAGCGTCTCCCGCGAGATGAAGCTGGGCCGATTACGGAAACTCGGGTCTCGCTTGTACACGCGCAATCTCAAGGAACAACCTGAAAAACTCGTACAGAGAAACCTCTGGCCATTGGTCGAGGCCTATCTACCCGGAGCGCTGATTGCGGACCGCACGGCTCTGGAATACCGTCCCGCAGTCGATGGATCCGTATTCCTGATCGCCGGCCACAAGCGCGATATCGTGCTGCCGGGGGTGACGTTGCGTCCGCGTAGAGGACCGGCTGCCTTGGAAACGGATAGGCTCTTCATTGGTAGTCTGCGCCTTTCGTCGCCCGCGCGGGCGTTTTTGGAGAACGTGCGGCTTTCTCGTGCCCGTTCTGGCGTCGCCCGGACACTCTCACGGCGAGAGATCGAGGAACGCTTGGACGAGATACTCCGCCGGAGCGGGGTGATAGCGCTTCAGCGTCTCCGTGACGATGCGCGGAGGACCGCCGATCAATTGGAAATGACCGCCGAGTTTCAGAGTTTGGATACGTTAATCGGTTCCTTGCTGGGTACAAGAGAAGCGCGGCTGGCTTCGCCAGTTGCAATCGCTCGTGCGGCAGGGGTTCCATATGATCCACAGCGGCTCGAACTGTTCCAGCAACTCTTTGCGGAGTTGGGTGGTACGGCACCGGTGACGCGCCCGGCCAGGAGCACTGACGGTCCTGCTCTACCATTCTTCGAGGCATACTTTTCGAACTTCATCGAAGGAACTGAGTTCGCTGTCGATGAGGCTGCCGACATCGTATTCGGAGGGCGTATTCCGACAGCCCGGCCCCAGGATGCGCATGACGTACTCGGTACCTGGAAAGTGGTATCCGACCAGCGCGAAATGTCCCGCTTGCCAAACAACTCCGAGGATCTCCTGGCGCTATTGAAGAGCCGTCACTCGCAAATCATGGAAGGACGTCAAGATAAAGGGCACGGGAAGTTCAAGACCGAACCAAATCGCGCCGGAGCGACTCAATTCGTGGCGCCGGAACTCGTCGAGGGTACTCTGACCAAGGGTTTCGAGATCTACCGCGGGTTGACAAGCCCGCTACATCGCGCGATTTTCATGATGTTCCTGATCGCAGAAGTTCACCCGTTCGCAGACGGCAACGGTCGAGTTGCGCGCATCATGATGAACGCGGAACTGGTCGCCAGCCGGGAGAGCCGCATCATCGTGCCGACTGTATTCCGGAACAACTACCTCGCCGCGTTGAAGGCGCTATCTCAAAACGGAATCACGGCTGCTATCGTTCGCACGATGGACTTTGCGCAGAGGTACACACGAGCTGTGGATTTTGCGGACATTGACCGAGCGCGGTTTGTTCTCGATCGAACCCACGCTTTCATGGATCCGAATGAGGCTGATGCGTCCGGGACTCGATTGCTTATGCCAACAGCCGAGATCCTGGCGGTCGCCGAGCAGTAGCCGGACACATGAGCACCGTCGCTTTGCGGAACAAGCGAGTAGCTCTAGGCTCTTCTCATGAGCGAAGCAAGAAGGCGCACCCCCCATATACCTGCGGGGGTTGCGCAAAGTTGGACCGCTCGGTTTGTTTCAATAACGGCGTTCACCCGCCTTGGCGGGACAAAACGCACCCTGAACTTTGCGCAGCGGTATACCAGCACTGGTGGATTTTGCGGACCTGGATCGTGCGGGGCTCGTTCTCGATCAAACATACACCGTGTTGATCCCAATGAGGCGTATACGGCGGGCCAATGACATCCCCCTTCCATATTGGTTGCATTGAAGGAATTTGCCGGTCTTGGCCGCCTACGTCCCGTTGCAACCGTGCCTGCCCCGTCACGCAGGCTTGGCGAACGGACACATTGCGCTCTTCGCGGCCAACCGGCAACGAATCTCCCGTCCGTGGTGAACCAGGGGCGGAGGCGATTGGAGCCATTCGCTGTTTTCAAAATGTTGACGATTTGGGCGCTACTTCGCTAACCTGATAGAGAACTCGGTAGAGGAGCGAAGGTCACAAGTACAGCAGCCGCGGTTTCCGTCGCACGGAAGGCTGTTGGAAAAGGGCAACTTCGCCGAAGTTTTTCCAGCGGGGCGGCAAGCGGAAAAGTTGGGGAGTACGGGTAAGACCGGCTCACTGTCATTCGGACACTTGGCGAAATGCCAATGCATGGCCGGATGGGGCGCTACGGAGAAGTGACGGGCGCACCTGTCTACTCTCCCGGCGTTTTGCTTCCAGAGGATGGAGACTATGGACGTATTCGCGCTCACAAGAACCCTCGTGGATATTGAATCGATCACCGGCAATGAGAAGGCCGTCGGCGATTGGCTGTTCGATTATTTGCAGCCGCTGGCGGCCGATTATGGCGGGACGCTGGAGCGGATCGAAGTGGAACTGAATCGCTTCAATTTGCTAGCGATTTGGGGGGATCCGGTGGTGACGATGTCGACCCATCTGGATACGGTGCCGCCGTTTTTTGCCTCGCGCGAGGATGAGGAATTCATTTGGGGGCGAGGGGCGTGCGATGTAAAAGGAATTATCGCTTGCATGATTCATGCGGCGAAGGCGCTGCTGGCCGAAGGGCGGCGCGGGTTTGCGTTGCTGTTCGTTGTGGGGGAAGAACGGAATTCGGCGGGCGCTTATTTCATGGCGAACAAGCCGCGCGGATCGCGTTATCTGATCAATGGCGAGCCGACTTCGTGCAAGCTGGCGTTGGGATCGAAGGGCGCTTTGCGGTATGAATTAGTCGCATCGGGAAGGATGGCGCATTCGGCGTATCCGGAGTTGGGCGAGTCGGCGATTGAGAAGTTGTTGGACGCGTTGGAGCGGGTGCGGCGCATTGACTGGCCGGTGCATCCGGTGCTGGGGCCGTCGACGTTGAACATTGGAACGATTGCGGGCGGGCGGGCGCCGAATGTGGTTCCGGATGAGGCGCGGGCAGAGTTGTTGATTCGCCTGGTCGATGATCCTGCGCCGGTGCGGGCCGCTGTGTTGGCGGCGTGCGAGGGGTTAGTGGAGGCGAAGGAACAGCTTTGCATTCCGGCGATATTGATGGACGCGCGGCCGGGATTTGAGACCGATGTGATGAAGTACACAACGGACATTCCGGCGTTTGGCGGGGCGTGGGGGACGCCGCTTTTATTGGGTCCGGGCACGATTCATGTGGCCCATACGAGCCAGGAGCGGGTGCCGAAGGCGGAATTATTGAAGGCTACCGGGCTGTATGCGCAGCTTGTGCGGCAATTACTTGAAGAAGGAAAGAGCGAGGCATGAAGATACCAGTAGGCGTGCTTGGCGCCACCGGAATGGTGGGTCAGCACTTCGTGAGATTTTTGCAGAATCATCCCCGGTTTGAGCTGACGTGGGTGGGGGCGAGCGATCGCAGCGCGGGAAAGAAATACCGCGACGCGACGTCGTGGCGGCTGGACGGGACGATGCCTGCCGGCACGGCTGATTTGACGGTGGAGGAGTGCAAGCCGGGGAATGCGCCGAAGCTGGTGTTTTCGGCGACCGACGCCTCAGTGGCGACAGAGATTGAGCAGGCGTTTGCGGGCGCGGGGCATTTGGTGGTTTCGAACTCGAAGAATCATCGGATGGATGACGATGTGCCGTTGTTGGTGCCGGAAGTGAATCCGGATCATTTGGCGGTGGCGGCGATGCAGAAGGCGGCGCGGGGTTGGGATGGGCTGATTATCACCAATCCGAACTGCTCGACGATTGTGTTGACGATGGCGTTGGGGCCGCTGGTGCCCTTCGGCATTCAGCGCGTGGTGGTGACGACGCTGCAGGCGATTTCGGGCGCGGGTTATCCGGGCGTGCCGTCGATGGATATTACGGCCAATGTGGTGCCCTATATTGGCGGCGAAGAGGAGAAGCTGGAGATCGAGACGCAGAAGATTCTGGGCTCGGTTGTGGGCGGGAAGATTGTGCCGTTGGCGGCGAAGGTGAGCGCGCATTGTAATCGGGTGCCTGTGGTGGACGGGCATTTGGTGACCGTTTCGGTGGAGTTCGCTTCGAAGCCATCGTTGGCTGACGTGCGGAATGCGTTCGATACTTTTCGCGGGAAGCCGCAGTTGCTGAACCTGCCGAGCGCGCCGGCGGTTCCGGTGATTTACATGGAGCAGGCGGACCGGCCGCAGCCTCGGCGCGATGTGGAACGGGAGCGCGGAATGGCCGTATTTGTTGGCCGATTGCGCGAGTGTCCGGTGTTCGATTACAAGTTCATCGCGCTAGGTCATAACACGGTGCGCGGGGCGGCTGGGGCCGCTGTATTGAATGCCGAGTTAATGCACGCGGAGGGATTGCTGTAAATGATCGTCATGAAGTTTGGCGGCACGTCGGTGGAATCGGCGGCCGCCATGGAGAGGGTTGCGGGAATTGTTGCGGCACGGTTGGACCGGCAGCCGGTGGTGGTGGTGTCGGCGATGGGCAAGACGACGAACCGTTTGTTGGCGATTGCGGCGGAGGCGTGCAACGGGGAGCGGGAGGAGTCGTCGCGGCTGTTGGCGGAGTTGGCTGCCTATACGTTGGGCGAGGCGGAGGGGCTGGGGGAGGACGCGTTTATTGAGGCGCATTTTCAGGAGTTGTCGGCGTTCCTGGATGAGTTGGCGGAGATTGGTGAGTTACCGGACCAGTATGTGGATTTGATTTCGAGTTACGGGGAGCGTTTGTCGTCGCGGATTGTGGCGGCGGCTTTTCGGAAGGCCGGGTTGGACGCGGCGCATGTGGACGCGCGGGAGGTGATCGTGACCGACCGGCGGCACACGCAGGCTGCGCCGTTGTATTCGCGGTCGTACGCGAAGCTGGAGGCGCGGGTGCGGCCGCTGGCGTTGGCGGGTAAGGTAGTTGTGATGGGCGGCTTTATCGGATCCACGCAGGACGGGTTTACGACGACGCTGGGGCGCGGCGGATCGGACTTCAGCGCGTCGATTGTGGGGGCTGGAATTGGGGCGGAAGAGATACAGATTTGGACGGACGTTGATGGGATGTTGACGTGCGACCCGCGGATTCTGCCGGGCGGGCATCGGGTGAAGATGATCTCGTTCGCGGAGGCGGCGGAACTGGCGTATTTTGGGGCGAAGGTGCTGCATCCGGCGACGGTGGTGCCGGCTATCGAGAAGAACATTCCGGTGTTGATTTTGAACTCGCGGAATCCGGAGAGCGAGGGGACGCGGATCGTGGCGGAGCGGGTGGCGTGCGGGAACGCGGTGAAGTCCATTGCGTGCAAGCGGAATATTGTGGTGGTGAATATTCAGAGTCTCCGCATGTTGATGGCGCATGGATTTTTGAAGCGAATTTTCGACGTGTTTGACCGGTTCCAGACGCCGGTGGATATGGTGACGACGTCGGAGGTGAGCGTTTCGCTGACCATTGATAATTCGATGCATTTAGAAGACATTTGCAGGGAGTTGCGCAAGATTGCCGAAGTTACAGTGGACGATAGTTCGTCGCTGATCTGCCTGGTGGGCGATAATATTCGCGAGACGTCCGGATTGGGCGCGCGGGTGTTCGGCGCGCTGCGGGCGATCAATGTGCGGATGATTGCGCAGGGGGCTTCGCTGCTGAATTTGAGTCTTGTGGTGGCGGACGCGGACCTGCGGGCAGCGGTTGAGGCGTTGCACGCGGAGTTCTTTTCGACGCTGGATGAAAGGGTGTTTGAGGCATGAAGCTGGCTCTAATTGGGTATGGGAAAATGGGCCGGATGCTGGAGCAATTGGCACCGGAGTATGGGTTTGCGGTGACGCTGATTTTGGACGTTCACAATAACGTGGACGGGGCGTGGATCACGCGGGAGAATTTTGCGGGGATCGACGCGGCGATTGAGTTTACGGCACCGGAGGCGACGGCGGGAAACGTGGAGCGGTTGGCGGCGATTGGCGTGCCGGTGGTGATAGGAACGACGGGCTGGCTGCATGAGATGGACCGGGTGAAAGCGGCGGTTGCGGCAGGGAATTCGGCGGCGGTTTGGAGCCCGAACTTTTCGGTGGGAGTGAACGTGTTTTTCCGGCTGGCGGCGGAGGCGGCGAAGCTCTTGGCTCAGCAGCCGGAGTATGGTTCGTGGGCGTGGGAGATTCATCACGACACGAAGAAAGACTCGCCCAGCGGAACGCTTTTGAAGCTGGTGGAGGAGATGAAGCGGGCCGGGTATGAGCGGGACATTGATGTGTCGTCGAACCGCGCCGGACGAGTGCCGGGGACGCATGAGATCGGGTTTGACAGCGCGGCGGATACGATCACGCTGCGGCACACGGCGCGAAGCCGCGAGGGGTTTGCGCGGGGGGCATTGCAGGCGGCGCGATGGGTTGCCGGCAAGCAGGGTTTTTACGAATTTAGCGAGACGCTTTTTTAATGGAGGTAGCACATGTTTGAGGGATGTGGCACGGCGATAGTTACGCCGTTTCAGCAGGATTTACGTTTGGATGAAATGGGTCTGCGGGCGCTGGTGCGGCGGCAGATTGCAGAGGGCATTCACTTTTTGGTGCCGTGCGGGACGACTGGCGAGAGCCCGACGCTGACGCATGCGGAACATCTGCGCGTGGTGGAAATCACGCTGGAAGAGGCCAAGGGGAAGGTCCCTGTGATGGCGGGGTGCGGCGGATACAGCACGAAGGAAGTGTGTGATCTGGCCAGGGAATTGGAAGCGATGGGCGCCGATGGGCTATTGTCGGTGACGCCCTATTACAACAAGCCGACGCAGGAAGGGCTGTATCAGCACTATCGGGTGATGGCGGAGGCGACGCGGTTGCCGATTGTGGTTTACAGCGTGCAGGGGCGGACTGGGGTGAATGTGGAGCCGTTGACGTTGAAGCGGCTGGCGGGGATTGACAATATAGTTGGCGTGAAAGAGGCGAGCGGGAATATATCGCAGATGGCGTCGGTGCTGTATCATGTGCCTGCGGATTTCGCAGTTTTGAGCGGGGACGATTCGATAACGATTCCGCTGATTGCGTTGGGCGGGCGCGGGGTTATTTCGGTGGCGTCGAACGAGATTCCGGGGCCGATGTCGCAGATCGCGCGGCTGGCGCTGGATGGGGATTTCGCGGGGGCGCGGGCATTGCAGCGGTTGTATTTTCCGTTGATGGAAGTGAATTTTGTGGAGTCGAATCCGGGGCCGGTGAAGTGGGCGATGGCGCGGATGGGGTTGTTGGAACCGGTGTGGCGTCTTCCGCTGGTACCGCCTTCGGCGGCGAGCCGGGAGAAGATAGACGCGGTGTTGGAGCAGTGCGGCCTACTGGCCATTGGAGATTCAGTTGCCGCTCATTGATCAGATTGAAGAGGCGTTTGATAATAAGCCGGCGGTTTACGGCGAAGAGCATTTCCAGCTGTTCGCGACGTTCAAAGCGGCGCTGAACGCGGGAACGATTCGGGCGGCGTCGCCGGACGCGTCGACGGCGACGGGATGGCGCGTGAACGGATGGGTGAAGAAGGGGATTTTGTTGGGGTTCCGGTTAGGCGCGATCGTCGATATGTCGGTGGACAGTTCTCGGCAGCCGTTCTTCGACAAGGCGACGTATCCGGTGAAGCAGTTCTCCGCGACGGATGGCGTGCGGATTGTGCCGGGCGGATCGTCGATTCGCGATGGTTGCTTTGTTGGCCGGTCGGTGACCTGCATGCCGCCGATGTACATCAATGTCGGCGCGTATGTGGACGAGGGGACGATGGTGGACTCTCATGCGCTGGTGGGGAGTTGCGCGCAGATTGGGGCGCGGGTACATCTTTCGGCGGCGGTGCAGATTGGGGGCGTGTTGGAGCCGGTGGGCGCGATGCCGGTGATCATTGAAGATGACGTTTTGGTGGGGGGCAACTGCGGCGTTTATGAAGGGACCGTGGTGAAGCGGCGCGCGGTGCTGGGGACGGGGACGATTCTCAATCGATCGACGCCCGTGTATGATTTGGTGAACGGGACTGTTTTGCGGGCAACGGATGAGGATCCGCTGGTGATTCCGGAAGGGGCCGTGGTGGTTGCCGGTTCGCGCGCTGTTACCAGCGGGCACGGGAAGGACTGGGGCATTTCGATTTACACGCCGGTGATTGTGAAGTATCGGGACGCCAAGACGGACACACGGATTCAGTTGGAAGATCTGTTGCGATAGGAGCGTGTATGGTTCGTTTGTCGTTGCTGATAGTGGCCGGAGTGGCGATGGCGGAGCCGTGTTCGCAGGGAACGGCGGCGTGCGTAGAGCCGCTGCCGATGGGCGGGGGGCGGTCCGTGATGATGTACCGGTCGCATCCGCTGCAGAAGGGCCATGCGAAGGCCCGGCGGGCGCTGATCGTGATTCACGGCGCGGGCCGAAACGCGGATGACTATTTCCCTTCGGGGATGGCGGGGGCGTATTTGGCGGGCGGGTTGGAGGAGACGATTGTGGTGGCTCCGCGGTTTGCGGGGACCGGATCTCGAAACTGCGATGACAAGCTGGCGCCGGGGGAAATTGGCTTCTCCTGTATCGGTGACGATTGGCGGGGCGGCGGGCCGGGCGTGGGCGTGGCTTCGGTGACTACGTTTGACGTAATGGATGAATTGATACGGCGGTTCGCGGACAAGAAGCGGTATCCGCGGTTGACGCATGTGGTGTTGATGGGGCACTCGGCCGGCGGGCAGTTTTTGAGCCGGTACGCGGCGGCTTCAAAGTTGGATCCGGCGGGCGTTTCGGTGCGTTACGTGATTTCGAATCCGTCGAGTTATCTGTATTTGGACGGGACGCGGCCGGGTCCAACGCAGGGATGTGCCGGATTTAACGAATGGAAGTACGGGATGGAAAATCGGACGGGTTACGCGGCGGCGATCACTGATGATGTTATGCGCGCGAATTTGGCCCGGCGTGACGTGGTGTATCTGTTGGGCGGGTACGATACGACGCCGCAGTTTGGGTTTGACTCGACGTGCGGAGCGATGGCGCAGGGTCCGAGCCGGTTGCAGCGCGGTACGGACTATTTCGCGTATATCACCACGAAGTTTGGCGCCAAGCACCGATTGGTTCCCGTGCCCAATTGCGGGCATAACGGGCGATGCATGTTGGTGGCGAATGAGGCGCGGGAAGTGTTGTTTCCGTAAGTGCGGGGTTGGGGTGCATGGCCCCCGGTGCGTGTCAAAAATGTTGAGACACTCGGCGAAATAATTGAGTGAGTTTTCCTGCCTCCTCGCTGTTTGGTGTGGGTAAGGACGGGCGTGCGCAATGAGGGCATTCGGCTCTTGGAGGCGTCGGCAAGGAAGGAATCTCGAATGGATGAGCGGCGTGATGGAGTGCCGGGTTCGCTTCCTGGAGTTTGAAGTTGGAAACGACAATATCGCCGGTCTTGCGGGCCGAATGCTCTTGCCAGGACCAGCTAAGCCGGCTCTCTTACCCACACCACACAGCGAAGAACCAACAAAAAGCCTAAATCCCCTGCAATCGCGTCTTCGAATCGCCAAACTCATCCAACTTGATATCAAAACGATCCATCAGCGAGAGATACAAGCTGCACATTTTGCGATTGTCTTCGCCGGCTTCCAGATAGTTCAACGCGCGGCCCGTTTTCAGCGTCCCGCCGAGCCCGCCGGCGAGCAACAGCGGCAAGCGGAAGTTGTCATGTTTGCGGCCGATCCAGAGATTGGAAAGGAACATCAAGCATGAGTTGTCGAGCACCGTTCCATTGCCTTCCTTCATGCTGTCCAGCTTAGAGGCGAGGTATGCGTACTGGCTGACGTGGAACCTGGCGATGCGCTCGTAACCGGCGGAAGTGTTGTCGTGCGAGGCGGCGTGGTGGCCTTCCTTCACTTCGAGGAACGGATAGTACATCGCCGAAAGGTCGCGGGAAATAATGAGTGACGCCACGCGGGTCTTGTTGGTTTGGAAGGCGATGGCAATGATGTCGCACATCAGGCGGGCATGGTCGCGCAGATCCTCGGGCAGGCCGTTGGCGGGCCGATCCATGGTGGCGGCGATGGTGTTCTTCGCCTTGGAGGCATCGTCGGCATCGGTCTTGCTCTTGCGCATTCCCTCGACGCGCTTTTCCACTTCGCGCACGCTGGTCAGAAATTCATCCAGCTTGTGTTTGTCGGTGGCGCTGATTCGGGTGGTCAGGTCCTGCGCGCGATTCTTCACGCGGTCAAGCACGCTGATGTTCAACAGGCTGCCGCGGTTGTCGAAGAGGTTATCCCAGGCCAGCGACGGATAGATCTCAATCGGGACCGGCGATTCCGGGCTCTGCCAGGAGATGTGCGAACTGTAGGCCATGGAAAAGTTCGTCTCGTGATAGCCGGTCATGGGCTGGTCACAGGCGAGAACGATGCTCGATTGCGGCGTGTCTTCGCCGACGCGGCTGGCAATCATCTGATCGACGCTGATGCCGGAGTGGATGACGGCACCCTTGGCGATCTTCGCGCCCGAGAGCAGGCTGCCCGTCTGGCCGGGATGAATGCCCTGCCGGGTAAGCGCCTTTACATAGAGCCCGTCGATGACGTTGATCTTTTGCTTCAACGGCTCCAGCGGCGCGAGCGTTTTGCTGAGCTTCATCTCAGCGCCTTGGCCCTCGGCGCTCCAATGGTCTTCATTCACGCCACAACCCAGGAAAACGACGCCGAATCGTTTTGGGAAGGCGGAGGCAGGCGGCGTATCGGCCAGCGCGTGCATGGACTCAAGCCACGGCAGAGCCATGGTACAACCGGCCCCGCGAAGCACAGCGCGGCGGGAGAGGGGAAGCGCGGACGTTCGGGTGGAGCGATTCATAACTTTGCCTTTGCGGTTGGTTTAATTTGTTCGGCGACTCGTCGATTGAGGAATTGCGGACTAGCGACGATGGCTTCCACTAGAGTATCGAATTTATACCCGTTGGCGGGGGCCTGCGCGGCCATGCGTTCGACGATGGCTTCATCGGAAAGTTGCAGGGACCGGTTGAGCGCGTAGGCCAGCAGTTTGCGGCTGAGGTTGGTGACGAACTCTCTTTGGCGATGCTCGCGGATGAAGGTTTGCAGGCCAGCGACGCCGGACCCGGTGAAGCCGCCGGGGTAGGTGGCCGCGGTGTCGACGGGGCGGCCGGCGAGGTCCTTCGCCCTGGCGGTTCCAACGGGGCTATAGCCTTCAAAGGCGAGGCCGAAGGAATCGATGCGCGCGTGGCAAGCCGAGCACAACGCGTTCTCGCGATGCTTGGCGAGCATGTCGCGAACGGGGAGTTCCGATGTGGCCTCGTCGTGAGGGAGTTCGGGGACGATGGGCGGCGGCGGAGGAACGATTTCTCCGAGAATGCGTTGCACAACCCAGTTGCCGCGTTTGACGGGGCTGGTGCGGAGGCCGGGGGAATTCAGGGTGAGGAACACGGCCATGGGCAGCAGGCCGCCGCGGCCATAGCGGGCGGCGTCATCGACGCGAATCCACGTCGCCGCGTCGCCTTTCACTTCGGGCATGCCGTAGTGTTTGGCGAGAACGGGATTGACGAAGGTATGGGCGCCGTAGAGAAGATCGAGGATCGAGCGATTGTTGCGGAGCGCGTCTTCGATCAAGCGGATAGGCTCATTGAACATCGCCTCGCGCAGTTCGTTGTTGAAGGCAGGGAAGCGCACGCGATCCACCGAATTGGACTTCTCGAAGTGGCGGAAGGTGAGCCAGTTGCCGGTGAATTCGGTGGCGAGGCCGCGGACGCGCGAATCTTTCAACATGCGGCGCGTCTGGGCGAGCAAGACTTCAGGTTTTTGCAGATCGCCGGCGGCGGCGTGGCGCAGCAGTTCATCGTCGGGGTTGCTGGACCAGATGAAGTAACTCAGGCGGCTGGCCAGTTCGTAGCTGGACAGGGGCCGGGTGGCTTTGCGGCTGACGGGGGCCGCGGCGGACAGATCGAGGCGATAGAGAAAATCGGGAGACATCAGTACGCTGACGATCGCGTCGCGAATGGCGTCTTCGTGGGAGAGTTCGTTCCTGGTCCGCAGTAGTTTGTAGTAGGCGAGCAGATCGTCGTCTTCCGCTTTGGTCAGCGGACGGCGGTAGGCGCGGTTGGCGAATTGAAGGAGCGCCTTCAGATGCAGGGGCTCGGCGTCTTTGCGTTGCTTCTCGATGAATCGCAGGGTGGCGTTGATTCGATCATAATGATCGCGGATGGCGTAGGGAGCCATCGGGTCATTCGCGGGGTCGGCGGCGGACTTGACGAGGTAGGCCTCGCGCATGGCGACGATAACTTCGGAATCGGTGACTTCGTTGTTGGCCGGGCGGGCGCTGGCCGATTCCGAGCCCTTGCCTTGGACCTCGCCGCTTTGATTGAAGAAGTATTGAATCCAAGTGCGGGCGGTGAAGCTGGCGATGTATTCGAACTCGCCCCAGAGGCGGTCGATTTCCTGCTTGCCTTTGTCGTCGAGGATTAGCTCCATCAGCGGCGCGTCGTCGCGGTAGAACCCGAGGACGCTGTGATAACCGGCGCTCAGGAGGCGGCCTTTGTCCTGGGAATCGTCGGGGAAGAAGCGGCCGCGTTCGCTGACAAAAAACGTGTCGGGGAAGACCGTGGCAAAGCGGGCGAAAGCGGCCTGATAGCGGGCGCGTTCGGCGGCTGGGACGATAAGGTCCTTGTCGTCGTTACGGGCTTTGGCCATCAGTGCGGCCCAGCGGGGAGCGGCTTCCTGATGGAGTCCGGCGTACTTGGGAATGGTGACTTCGGCGGGGGGCGGATCGGTGTCGTTACGGAGGGCGGCGGGGTCACTTTCTCGGCGGTGCAATGAGAATTCACGTAGCTTCCAATTCAGCAGCGGTTGCGATCCAGGCGGCAAGCCCTTCACGTTTGGCGCGGCGAACTGCATGGCGGTATGGGACCGGATTTTGGTGACGAAGTCCTGCATCGCAAGGCATTTGGCGGCCAGCGATTCCGGTTTCATTTCGGCTGGCGCGGGGAGATCGAGCCACATTTTCTGTAGTGTCTGGACTGGCCCGATGGCTCCCGGTTCGCCCAGAATTTGCCAGACCATGGGCAGATATTTCGGGCTGATCTTCGCATCGGCGGCGATGGCGGCCAAGGTTGCGTTGGGCTTTCCGAGCGCGGCCCGGTGTTTGAATCGCCAGGCGGCTTCAAAGTAATCGGCGTATTTGGCGGGCTGGTTGAAATAGAAGTTGACGATGCGCTGGACGGCGTACTTCTCGCGATCGGTTTCGACCAACATCGGATGGGGCGCGAAATCCATTGTCCGCGGGGAGAGCACCATGTGGCTGACGACCTGCCGGGCGGCTTGCAAATATTTGTTGAGGAGCGCCGGCGACATCGTCAGCGACTCGCCGGAGTTGTCGAAACCTGCCGGGTTGGCCGGATCGACGGGGAACTCCTTGGTGATCTGCATGTCCCGGCCGGTTAAATCGCGGATGGTGTAGTTGTATTCGGCGTTGCTTAAGCGGCGGGCGGAGACGAGGCCGGGATCGCCGGCGGTCCGTTTGATCTCCGCGGCGCGCACGGCTTGAATCCAGTTCGTTACACGATGGCTCTCAGCGGCGGGGACCGGGGACATGGGCTTGGGCGGCATGTCCTTGGCCTCGAGGCGTTCCATAAGCAGAGCCCAACGCGGATAATCCCGGGTTACCTCGTCGATGGTTGTGTAGGCCTTGAGGTCGAACTGGGCGGCCGGGTTCTGTCCGCTGTGACAACCGGTGCAGTTTTTCGCCAGGAACGGCCTGACGGTTTGCTGGAACTCGCGGTCGAGTTTGCCGTCAGCGGCGGCGACCGTGAGCGCGGCGGTTGCGAGCAGGATTCGAACGAGAATCAAGAATGTTTTTCCTTCCAGTAGACGCTGATTAAAGTCTATCTAACATTAAGTCGGCTCCCGGCTGGTGATGGTTACTTTTCCGGCTCGATTTTTGCAGCCGGTACAGCGGTAACCAGGAACAGGCCGAATTTCGTGGGATACCGCACACCGCTTTGTATACTGACTACCTATGGGGAAACGGGTTGTGATTGTAGGCGGCGGTTACGCGGGCGTGACGCTGGCGGGTGAGTTGGACGGCGCGTGTGACGTCGTGTTGGTGGAGAGGAAGGACCGTTTTTATCACAATGTTGGGGCGATGCGGGCTTATGCGGATGCGTCTTTGTATCCGCGGTTGTTGATTCCTTATGACCGTTTGTTGCGGCGCGGGCGGGTGGTATTTGAGGAGGTTGTGTCGGTTGAAACGGGGGGCGTGAAGGGGACGGGCGGATTCGCGATGGAAGGGGATGCCATTGTGGTGGCGACGGGATCGCGGCATGTGATGCCGTTTAAGAATTCGTTTCGGGAGTCGGCGGCGTTTTTGGCGGAGGCGGAGGGGCTTAGCGCGGAGTTGGCGGCGGCTTCAGGCGTGACGATATTTGGGGATGGGCCGGTGGCGGTGGAGTTGGCTGGAGAGGTGAGTTGGCGGTATCCGAAGAAGCGACTGCAGTTGGTTGGGGCGGGGGAGCGGTTGCTCCCAGGGGCGGGGAATCCGCGGTTGGGGGAGAAGCTATTGGGGCTGTTGCGCGGGCGCGGGGTTATTGTTGAGTTTGGCGGCACGCCATCGAACGCCGATCTGGTGATTCAGGCGTTTGGGGGCGGGATTTCGGTGCCGTGTCTGGGGGCGGCGGGGCGGGTGCCGGTCGATGGGCATTTCCGCGTCGCGGGTTTGGATGGGGTTTATGCGATTGGAGACGCGGCCGATTGCGGGGAGCCGCCGCTGACGTTTCTGGCGCGGCGGCAGGCGCGGTATTTGGCGCGATATTTGATGGGGGGCGTAACCGGCGTTTATAAGCCGGCGGGCCGAGTAGCGATGGCGGTTCCGCTGGGGCCGAAGATAGGGGCGACACAGTTGCCCTTGCCGGGGTTGCCGGTGGTTGGGAGTTTTGTCACGAGTTGGTTAAAGGGGCGGGATTTGTTTATTCGGAAGAATTGGGATCTTATGGGTGGGGGA
The DNA here is from genome assembly GCA_945900935.1 of Candidatus Sulfopaludibacter sp. SbA3. Taxonomy (GTDB): domain Bacteria; phylum Acidobacteriota; class Terriglobia; order Bryobacterales; family Bryobacteraceae. Next base: position 15,471 of record CAMDKT010000029.1, read on the forward strand.
AATGGCTCAACATTTTGATGTTTCGCTGAAGTTGCTTTTTCGATGGTTGGCCGGGATCGTCGCGCGGACGGTGTTCGGGGGGCCGGTGGTGGAGTGGTTGAACGTCGAATTGCCGGAGGTGCGGAATCCGCGCGTGGATCTGCTGGCGCGGGATGGAGCGGGGCGGCTGCATCATCTGGAGTTGGAATCGACAAACAATGCGGCAATGCCGCGGCGGATTGCCGAATATTATCTCGCCCTGCATCGGGCGTTGAATGAAGATGTCGAGATGAATGTGCTGTATGTGGGGAAGGAGCCGCTGCGGAATGTGGGGGAGTTTCGGACACGGTCAATGGATTTTCGGTTTCGGTTGATTGATATGAGTGAGATGGATGGCTTGCCGTTGTTGGAGAGCGAGGATCTTGGGGATAACATGTTGGCGCTGTTGACGCGGTGCGACCGGGAGTTGGTGTTGCGGCGAGTTGAGGAGAAAATAGGGCTGCTGCCGCATGGATTGCGAGAGGAATCGGCAAGGTTGTTCATGATACTCTCAGGATTGAGAGGCATGACTGAGACGGTCAGAAGGAGATTTGGCATGATGATCGATCTGATGGAGAATGAGGTGTTTGCGAGGGAGATTTTGAAGGGCGAGGCGACGATGCTGTTGAGCCTGATTGATGCGCGGTTTGGCGTGGTTCCAGCGTGGGTTTTCGAGAAGATCGCGGGGGCCAAAGAAGAGCAGTATTTGGCTTGGGGGCGTCGATTATTGACTGCCAACAGTTTGGACGCGGTGTTCGAGTAGTTCGGATTGCGCTGAGGACTGAGGTTAGCCATGATGATCGATTTGATGGAGAATGAAGTGTTCGCCCCGTGGATTTTGAAGGGCTTTGCTACGATTCTGTTGATGCAGTTAGAAGTGCGCTTTGGCACAGTTCCAGCGTGGGTTTTAGAGAAGTTCAAGGGGGCCAAGGAAGAGCAGTATCTGGCCTGGGGAGACCGGCTGCTGACCGCCGAAAGTCTGGAAGCTGTTTTCGCTTAGGTTAGGAAACCATGATCGGATCTTCTATCGCCCATTACCGGATTACCGCGAAGCTGGGCGCCGTATACCGGGCGACCGATACGAAGTTGGGGCGGGATGTGGCGATAAAGGTGTTGCCGGATGCCTTCGCGCTGGATGCGGAGCGGCTGGCGCGGGCGTCGCGGTTGAGGTAGGCGTGAACTAAATGCAAAAGATCTATTTGATCGGCGCAGCCGGATTGCTTCTGGCCACTATCGCCCCCGCGCAATCGCGGGCCACGGTGCGCGTGTTCGGCCAGCCGAACTTTACCAGTGCCTCGTGAATAACGGCGGCGCGGTGGACGCCGCCAGCCACAACTATCCGTTGGGCATCGCCGACCGGAATAACCACCGCGTGCTGTTCTTCGCTAACGATGGCAACGCCGTAGGCGACCGCGTGTACGGGCGACTGGGCAGCTTTACGGCCCACATCGCAAACAACAACGGAGAGGGCAATAGCGGCGGGCCGAATGCTTGGAGTCTGAATTTCCCCCGCGGGTTGGCGGTAGATACGTTTGGCGGACTCTACGTGGCTGACCGGGATAACAACCGCGTCCTGTATTTCGTCGGCGACGGCGACACCGTGGCCGTGGATGCGGGCGGGCGCGTCTACATCGCCGATTCCATGCATCACCGGGTATCCCCGGACAGACGGCAGCCGAACGCGTGTGGGGCCAGGGCGGGAAGTTTGGCGATGGCGTCACCAACAACGATGGGCAGGGGCATGCTCTACGTCACCGATACGGGGAACAGCCGTACCCTCGTAATCAATACCGAGGCGCGGTAAGCATTTCGGCGAATCGGCGAGGCGGACTTGTCAGTGCCCCTCCCACGTCACTATACTTGACGACCAGTGGCGGAGTTGGCGTCTGGCGTCACGGATAGCGTCGCCAGCGTGGAGAAAAAGGTCTTTATGCACAAGTTAGTTGCCGGATTGTTTTTACTTGCCGCGGTTGCGGCGGCCCAGGAGTTCCGCGCCACAATCACTGGCCGCGTGAGCGATCCCCAGAATGCCGTCATCGGCGGCGCGAAAATTATTGCGACCCAAATCGGAACGGAGGCGAAATTTGAAACCGCTTCCGCGCCCGATGGGCTCTACACCATTCCATTCCTTCCCCCCGGTAACTATCGCCTCACGGTGGAACTCGCCGGCTTCAAACGCTATGTGCGCGAGAACATGGCCGCCGGCACCAATCAGCGGCTGGGCGTGGACATCATCATGGAAGTGGGCGCGGTAACGGAATCGATCAACGTTTCCAGCGAGGCCCCGGTGCTGACGACGACCACCGCCTCCATCGGCCAGGTAATCTCTTCGGCGCAGATCGAAAACATGCCCGTCTCCGGCCGCACGCCGCTGGCCTTGGCACAGCTCGCCTTCGGCGTCGTGCCGAATACCGATCCCCGATTCACCCGGCCCTTCGATAACGCCGGCCCCTCCGGCTTCTCCATGGGCGGCGCTCCGGCACAGGTGAACGAACTGCTCATCGACGGCGCTGCCAACAACACCGGCAACCTGCGCGTCGCCTACAACCCGCCGATGGACGCGGTGACCGAAGTGAAGGCCGAGGCCTTCCAGGCCGACGCGGCTTATGGCCACTCCGGCGGCGGCACCGTGAACATCATCACGCGCGCCGGGACCAACGATTTTCATGGGGCTTTGTATGAGTTTAACCAGAATTCGGCGTTCAACGCCACGCCGTTCTTCACCAACAAGGCACGGGCGAAGAAGCCGGTGAGCCGGTTTAATCAGTACGGCGGAATGTTCTCCGGTCCGGTGCGAATCCCCAAACTCTTCGATGGCCGCAACAAGATGTTCTTTATGTTCGCCTACGAGGGCGTGAAGGACGCCTTGCCCGCGCCCTCAACGAACACTATGCCCACCGCGGCGCAGCGCGACGGCAATTTCTCCGCGTTGCTCGGAGTGGGCGGCATTTACCAGCTCTACGATCCGCTGACCGGCGTCGTCGCCGCGGGCGGACGCGTCAGCCGCACCCCGTTTGCCGGCAATCTGATTCCCGCCAATCGCATCTCGCCCATCGCCAAGAACTACTTGCAGTATTACGCGCAGCCCAATCAGCCCGGACAGCCCAACGGGCAGGCCAACTTCCTCTCCAACACCGATGGGGAACGCAATACGTTCTTCAACACCATCGGAAGGCTCGACGTGAATCTTTCCGACCGCCACAAGTTCTTCTTCGGCGCCAGAAACAACCTTCGCGTCGGCAGCGGCGGGAACGACTTTGGAAAGACCGTATTCGACAATCCCACTTCGGGCAATTACCTGCAGCGGCTGAACTGGGGACTGACCTTTGACGACGTCTACACCATCACGCCCACATTCCTCGTCAACAGCCGCTTGAATTGGACGCGCTTTGTCGAGCCCTTAACCAATTTTTCATTGGGATTCGATTCCACGAGTCTCGGTTTGCCGGCCTACCTTTCGGCCCTGGCTCCGCGCAAAGTTCTCCCGCGGATTGGATTTTCGTCCTACACCAGTCTCGGCTCGGAGGGCGGCACGGAATTCCCGTTTGACACCTTCCAGATTTTTGAAAACTTTACGAAGATCCAAGGCAAGCACACGCTGAAGTTCG
>CAMDKT010000030.1 GCA_945900935.1 Candidatus Sulfopaludibacter sp. SbA3
TCGTGTTCGTGTTACGCGATGTTACATCGCCCAAAACATTATTTGCTGTCACTGTTTTGCAAGCGACAGCAAGAAATTCAAGTGGCTCCGGCGGAGTGCCTATGAATAGCCACTTTGGGCGATGGCAGGAATGGATAAAGTCGAGCTAAAGTATCCAAAGTTTAAAGATCGCCTTATTTCATCCAATCGGTGAAGTCGCCAAACTGGTTCCAGTCGCCCCACTGATCCCAACCAACCGCATCAGGCAGCGTCGCGAGCCCTAGAGACAGACAGGGATCACGCCTAGCGTAAAGCGTCTGAAGTTTGCCGACGCGTTCTGCGAGAGGTTTTGTGGACTCTCGGACTCCGGCCTGCTCCTCAGGAAGTAGCTGATAGGTGCTCGACATATAGATTCTCACCGTCACAGTACACATGAAGATGCCGGAGGTTCGTGGAACCGCGAGCGCCCAAAGTCATATCTAAATCTGGGGAGTCCGAGGCCCTTCGCTGGCTGCGCGTGGTGGATGCACGAGAGACCAGAATGGACCCCTGGCGGTAAGCTTCTGCTCTGACGTTGCCAACGGCACGAATCCTAGTGTTTGCTGTTTATCCGCCGCGTAGAGTCGCGAGAGGCCATCAGGACCTCCTCACCTCGACAAGAGAACGCTTTTTTATCGCCCTGATTACGAAATCGCGTACGGTATAGGTTGCATTCTCGTACGACTATTACGCCCAGGTTCGCCCGTTCCTTCTCTTCGTTCGCTCGCGCCGCCGGGGAGAGGGGTTTCCGTACAGGCGCAAACGGAGGGAGCGGCGCGCGAACGTGCGAACCAGGGCCACATGGACGAGAATACGACATTTCGCGAAAGTACACGAAACTGGCCAGCCGGCCTCAACTCAACCGCGCTTAGGCCGCCAATCGCCAATCCTAACTGTCGTTCAGGGCGGGCTGAACTTCGGTGAGACCTCTCACCCAACATCGGATCCGGTTAGTTAAACTACAACCATGGGTGAATCTCGACACATGACTGCGATCATTGAACGTGAGGACGACGGTTTCGTGGCTCTCTGCCCGGAATTGGACATTGCCAGTCAGGGCATGTCGATCGAAGAGGCGCGAGCCAACCTCATTGAGGCACTCACGCTTTTCTTCGAGACGGCTTCCCCTTCCGAGGTTTCTCGACGGTTCCAGAATGAAGTGTTCGTGACCCAGGTTGAGGTACCGGTTGGGTAATCTCAGGGTTCTTTCGGGTTCGGAGATATGCAAGATTCTCGAACAGCACGGATTCGTTGTAGCCCGCCAGCGTGGTAGCCACCGGATCATGCAGAAGCGCATTGATGGAGCAACAATCACTGTTCCGGTCCCGCTCCACGACCCCGTACGGCGGGGCACTTTGCTGAGTATCATTCGCTAATCGGAACTCGCCAAGGCATTGTTTGAGACCTGTTGATTTCGATAGATACACGCGGACGGCGTTCCAAAAAAGCAGGCTTCTTGGCCGAACATACGGCATCTCGCGAAAGTACCCGCAACCGTCCATCCGGCGGTAGATGGCCCGCGCGCTCCGCGATCTGGTCCGATATACTGTAGTCGGTCTGGTCAATGCCAATGAAGCGATTCTATTTTATACTCTCCGTCTTTGGTGCCGCCTTGCATGCGCAAACTGGCGACGAGCTTTTCGAGAGCCGGATTCGTCCGCTGCTGGCGGAGAAGTGCTATGCGTGCCACGCGGCGTCCAAGCTCGGCGATCTCCGGCTCGACTCGCGCGCGGCCATGCTGAAGGGCGGCAAGTCCGGCGAGGCGCTGGTACCTGGGAAGGCCGAAGCTAGCCTTATATATCGCGCCGTTGTGCAGACGGATGAAAAGCTGAAGATGCCCATGGCGGGTAACAGGCTGTCCGCGCGCGAAACGGCGGACCTCCGTCAGTGGATCGACGCGGGCGCAATCTGGCCGGACGAGTCGCACAAGGTCAAGCCGGCAACCGCGGGGTTCTCCATCAGCGCGGAGCAGCGCGCCTTCTGGTCGTTTCAGCCGCTCAAAAAGGCTGCATTTCCGCAGTTGCGCGATGGGAGTTGGGCGAAGTCGCCGGTGGACCGCTTCATCCTCGCCAAGCTGGAAGAGAAGAACCTGACGCCTGCTCCGGTTGCGGACAAGCGAGTGCTATTGCGCCGCGCGCATCATGATCTGACTGGTTTACCGCCGACGCCGGAACAGGTGGAAGCCTTCGTGGCGGACTCATCGCCCGGCGCTTTCTCGAAAGTGGTGGATCGGCTGTTGGAATCGAAACAGTATGGGGAGCGTTGGGGCCGTCACTGGCTGGACGTAGCCCGCTATGCGGACGGCGGAGGCAAGGACAAGCGGCCCGTGTTCCTGGGTTATGGAATGGCGCGCGACGGGTATGTGAACACGTGGCGATATCGCGATTGGGTGATCGACGCCTTCAATCGCGACATGCCCTACGACCAGTTTGTGAAAGCGCAGATCGCCGCCGACCTGATGCCCGCGGCTGACCGCGCCGCGATGCTCCCCGGCCTGGGGTTCTTCGGCATCGGGCCGTGGTTCACGGGCGATGACGTCCTCTTTGTAGAAGCGCGGGCGAATGAGCGCGACGACAAGGTCGACGCCCTCACCAAGGGGTTCCTCGGGCTCACCGTAACCTGCGCTCGTTGCCACGATCACAAGTACGATCCCATCTCGCACAAAGACTACCACGCGCTGGCCGGCGTGTTCTCAAACGCCGGATACCACGAGTACAATCTGGCACCGGCGGACAAAGTCGATACCTACCGGAAGTATTGGAATGATATTAAGAGCCGGCAGGCGAAGCTCGAAGCCTACGTCAACGACTGCTCGATAGCGGTAGCCGAAACCCTGGCCGGTCAGGCGGCTCGCTACATGATGGTTGGGCGCACCGCGCTAAACGCTGCGCCACGGCCCGATTTGAAGAAACTGGCGCGGGAAGAGAAGCTGGATGCGCCGACCCTTGAGCGCTGGGTGAAGTATCTGGCCGAGCCGGAAAAGCGCCAGCATCCCTACCTTAAAGCATGGGACGTAGCGATGAAGGGCGGATCGGACGATGAGGCGCGGAAGCTCTCCACGCAGTTCCAGGACTTGCTCATTTCCGTTGTCACCGCCAAGAAAGCCGTGCTCGCCGACAACGAGCAGAGGGTGAAATCCTATGCGCCGGATCCAAATGAGGCGACGGTCGAGTTGCCCGGAGACTTGCGGCAGTTCGAGTTTTTCCAATACAAACAGCTGCTCGTACAAAAGGTGATGGAGACTCACAAGCACTATGTCTGGCTCGATGTGGTGCAGGGCGAGAGTTCGCCCGATTATCCCAAGCGGGACGCAATCTTTGAAAACCCCGGCAAACAGCTTCTTCGGTTTCTGTCAGTGGAGCAGAAGGCTAAACTTGAGGGGATGCAAGCGGAATTGGCGGCGCTTGAGAAAGCCACGCCGCCGGAGTATCCATACCTAATGGGCCTCTCCGAGAATGCTAAGCCGGCAAATTTGAAGCTGGCCTTACGCGGGAACGTGCATACGCTGGGCGAGGAAGTGCCGCGAGGTTTGCCGGCAGTCCTGGCGGGCAACGATGCCGATCCCAAGCCATTCCTGCAGGGCAGCGGGAGGCTGGAACTGGCGGAAGCCGTTGTCCGCCATCCGCTCACCGCGCGCGTGATCGCCAACCGAGTATGGATGCACCATTTCGGGCGCGGCATTGTTGCTTCTCCGAGTAACTTTGGCGTGATGGGTGACCGGCCCTCGCACCCTGAACTGCTTGATTACCTGGCCTCGCGGCTGGTGGATAACAACTGGTCATTGAAGTCGCTCCACCGAGAGATCATGCAGTCGTCGGTTTACCAAATGAGTTCTCAATCGATGACCCCTCACCAGACCGTCGACCCCGGCAACGTGCTGCTGTGGCGAGCCAACTTCCGGCGGCTTGAGGCCGAAGCGATTCGCGACTCGCTGCTGTTCGTGACGGGCGCGCTTGACGAGCGCGTCGGCGGCCCACCGCAGGAACTGAACGGCACCGCCAACAAGAAGAGGACGGTGTACGCTAGAATTCGCCGTAGCGGAGGCGAGGGGATCCTGGGGCTATTCGATTTCCCGGATCCGGCCCTCAGCGGCGATCAGCGCAGCGTCACCAACGTGCCCCTGCAGGGACTTTTCTTTCTGAATAGCGACCTGATGTGGCGCGAGTCAGCCCGGCTGGCTGAGCGCTTGCGGGCGGAAGCGCCGGACGACGCCACTCGCATTGAGCGGGCGTACCGGTTGCTGTATGGACGGCGGGCGACTGCATTGGAACTCCGCAAGGGGCTTAGCTTCCTTAGCGAAGCCGCCGCCGACTCCAGCGAAAAGGCACAACCTTGGCTGCAATACGCCCAAGTGCTGCTGAGCTCCGGCGAATTTCTGTACTTGAACTAAGAGAGGCAATCATGCGACTACTTACTCGCCGCGACGCGCTACGCAAAGCGGGCACCGGTTTTGGAATGGCCGGCCTGGCCAGTCTCTTCGGCGCGGAGCCTAATCCATGGGCGCCTCGCGAGCCCCACTTCGCGCCCAAGGCGAAGCACGTTATCTTTCTTTTCCTGAATGGCGGATTGTCTCAAATCGACTCGTTCGACTACAAACCCAAGCTGGACGAGTATCATGGCAAACCTCTGCCCTATCAAATGCCGCGCACCGAATTCGCGGTGGGCAACCTGATGCGCTCGCCGTTCTCGTTCAAGCAGTACGGGCAGAATGGCACCTGGGTGAGCGAACTGTTTCCGCACACGGCGGCCATTATCGACAAGCTGTGCGTCATCCGCTCCATGCAATCGGACATCCCCAACCATGGTCCGGGCATGGCGATGATGAACAGCGGCAATAGCCGGGCCGGGCGTCCTTCGATGGGGTCCTGGGTGACCTATGGTCTGGGCACGGTGAATCAGAATCTGCCCGGCTATGTCGTTTTGGGACCGGGCGCGACCGGCGACGGCGGCAATAGCCGTTGGAGTTCGGCCTTCCTGCCCGCGGTCTACCAGGGAACGTTCGTTTCCGACTCGGTGGCCGACCCCCAAAAGCAGATCGCCCATCTAGCCAACGACCGGCTGAATAAGGCGCAGCAGCGGCGTCAACTGGACTTACTGAACGGGCTGAACCGGGATTACATTGAGCGGGTACAGTCCGCGCCGGAGTTGGAGGCAACGATCCAGTCGATGGAGACGGCCTTCCGGATGCAGACCGAAGCGCCCGAAGTTTTCGATACCAGGAAAGAATCGGAAGCCACACTCGCCCGCTACGGCGAGGGCGAATTCGCGCGCGGCTGCCTGATGGCGCGCCGATTAGTCGAGCGCGGCGTCCGCATGGTGCAGGTCTATTACGGTAACGCGAACGACTGGGATCAGCACGCCGACATTATGGGACACAGAGTACACGCCGGCAAGTCCGACAAAGCCATCGCGGCGCTGATTACCGATCTGGAAGAGCGCGGCTTGCTGGATGAAACGCTGGTGCTGATTGGCAGCGAGTTCGGGCGAACGCCGGTAGTGAATCTGGGCGGTTTCCGCTCGGTGCATAACGGCCGGGACCACAACGTCCACGGCTTCACCTATCTGCTGGCCGGAGGCGGAGTCAAGCGCGGATATATTCACGGTTCCACCGACGACTTTGGGTTTAAAGCCGTTGAGAATCCGGTCCATGTCCACGACCTCCACGCCACCGCGCTGCACCTGCTGGGGCTTGACCATGAACGGCTGACCTATCGTTACAGCGGAAGGAATTTCAGGTTGACTGACGTTGAAGGCCGGGTGGTCAAAGAGATCATCGCTTAAGCCGCCGCGGCTAATCGGAGCTATACCCTACCACTCCACTCGCACGCCCATTCACACCGCCCACTCCAGTGATGACACCGACGTTGGTCGCTTGCGTGATATTCACCTGCGGGTTGCTGAAGTTCTGCCGATTCAACACGTTGGTTGCCGTTAGCTCCCAACGCAGCCGGACCTGCTCGCCGAATGCGAAGTTCTTGTATAATCCGGCGTGCCAGACATTGACGTCCGGCCCTTTGATGGTGCCTTTGGCCGACGTACCGAAGCGGCCCGCCGGCGGTGCGCCGAACGCGCGTCCAGCCTGAGAATCGCGTCGCGACCCATGTTTTCAGGGTGCGAAAACTGGTCAACCTGCTAATTTGGACGCGCTACCATTTCGTGTTTCGATTCCTCGTTGCCGTTGTCACGCACTGTTGGGCCGATTGTCGTTAAATCGCCACATTCCCCCGGTATAGTGCCAATTGAGACCAAACATGCGATTACTCACCCTTACCTTACCTGCCGTGCTGGCGCTAGCCGCTGGACTTGGCGTATCGGCGCAATCGGCGGCGCCTACCGTCCGATTTGCTCTTCCGGAGCGCACCCGGCTGCTCCAAGGCCAACTTGTGGATTTGGTCATTGAAGTCCGAAATGCCCAGGCCGTCAGCAACCTGAAGGTGATGGCCGGGACGCAGGACTTAACCGCACGCTTCGCGGCGCCGGTGAAGGCCGAACTGGATTGCGACACATCCGCTGACCTCGTTCTCCGCGCCAATCTACAGTCGTTCGAAACGGCCGGCGATATTCCGCTGACGGTCTCCCTGACCGCCGATGGCGCGAGCGTGACTGACACACGCACTCTCTCAATCCGCGAATTCAACTTGCCCGCCAACCAGCGCCGCAACATTGTCCTGTTCATAGGCGACGCGATGGGCACGGCGTACCGCGATGCGGCACGCCTGGTTTCCCGCTCCATCGTTGACGGACATGGCAAGAACTCCTTCCGGGAAGGATTCTTCGACGATCTGTTGGAAATGGACAAGATGCCAATCACCGGAATGTCGATGACGTACGGCACGGACTCGATCGTGCCGGATTCGGCGAACACGGGGACGGCTTGGGCGACGGGGAACAAGAGTTTTCTGAACGCCGTGAATACTTTTGCCGATGGCACCGATTGCCGTTGGCGCTTCAATGGGATCACCAATGCCTCCACAGCCGGCTTTATCTATGACAATCCGCGCGTTGAGAATCTGTGGCAATACCTGAAGCGGCGCTACCAGTACCGTACCGGAATCGTCACGACGGCCGCGGTGACCGACGCGACGCCTGCCGTCCAGGGCGCCTATGTCGGCTTCCGCGGGGCCCGGCTTGAAATCGCAAGGCAGTACCGGGAGAACCCCATGCTCGGCGGGCGTCCGGCCTTCGATGTGATACTCGGCGGCGGCACCGATCCATTCCTCGCCGCTGGGCGGCCCGACGGCCGGGACCTGCTTGGCGAGTTTCGCTCGCTTGGTTATCGCTACGTCAGCACGGCTTCGGAACTTCGCGCGCTCTCTTACGGCCAGCCCGTGATCGGATTATTTAAGGGCTCGACTTCGCCGGCTCCCGCCAGCAATGGCATTACGACCGCGGCCGACATCAACATGGACGTGGCCTACGACAAGTTGGGGATGCAGCGCCCGGCATCGGAGCCGACGGCCAATCTCGGCTCGTTTACGGACCAGCCGATGCTGGACCAGATGACCGGAAAGGCTATTGAAGTGCTGTCTTCCGGCTTTACTCAGACGCCGTTCATTCTGATGGTGGAAGCCGCCTCCATTGACAAACAGTCGCACGGGAATCAGGCCGGAGGCACGATCTGGGACGTGATCGAAATGGATAAGTCGATTGGCGTTGCGCGCGCCTGGGCCGCTCGGCGTCCGGCGAAGGATACTCTCATTGTGGTTACCGCCGACCACGATCAATCCATGCATATTATCGGCGTTTCGAATATTCCGGACGCGGAGTACTTTAATCGCTCGAAGGCAGAGAAGGTCTCCTTCAAGACTCCGGTGGGCGACCAGGATTTCACGGTTTACGGCGACTCTTTTTCCAACGCCCGCGCCGGGCTGCCGTTTGTGAACGGCAGCGCGGGCGCGTCCAATAATGGCGGCGTTTCCGGCATGCCGGGATCGTTCGCTCCCACCGCGTCTTCGTCGAATCCCGGTTCCAGTACCTATTCCACCTATTTCGGCAGCCCAGCCTATACCTTGGATAATAAGACTGGTTACCCTGCCAACAGCGGCCCGGGCCTGCGCCGTATCGCTGTCGGGTTCCGCACGGGCGACCATACCGGTTCCAGCGTGCCCGTCTCGGCCGAAGGTCCCGGCGCATTCCTCTTCACTGGGTATATGGATCAGTCGGACATCTTTTTCAAGATGGCCGCGACGCTCTCCACAGATACTAGTGAGGGAGATCGTCTCGTCGATCTTTTACAGGGTAACAAGGCCTTGCCGCGAACCGTAGGGAAGTAGAGATGCGCGGTTGTATGGTAATTATTGGGGCGTGGTTTATAGCCACGCCCTGGCTGTCGGCGCAGACTCCCCTTGCGGCTGCCGAAGTACTTCGATATTCGCTGGAGGAAACTCCGGCTCAACTCCTGCGCTGGCTTGGAAAGCCTGTCCAGATAGCAGATTCCGATTCGCAATTCCTCACATGGTATTACCAGACCGACGTTCAAGATTTGCACGACCACTCCCATCTTCTTGTCTTTAGTAAGTCCAGCGGCAACCTCATCAGCGTTACGCGGAACTTTCACTTTCCCGTAACAGTGGATGCCCTTTTTCCGGAGGCGAAGAGCCAGACGCACTATTGGCCGACCGACGCCGACCGGCAGTGGAGCGTGCGCGTTCGTGTACTGGGCGAGGATCGCCTGGCCATCGCCATGGGAGTCCGTCAAACCGGGGATTCCACCACTCAAGTTGTCATCATTCCCCGGTCTCAATTGAAGACGTTTCTTCCCTGGCTTGACGAACGCCTTGCGGGGTCATCCGGGGCGGGCGGCTCGCAATGAACTTGTTACGTGGAGTTCATTGCATATTCACGGCGTTTATGGACACTTGTGTAACCGACTATGAAAATTCTTCTATTCTCCATTACCGTCGCTACTCTGGCGGCGCAAAACTTCGATATCGCGCTTATCGGCGACATGCCCTACGGGCCGGCTTCGGAGCCGAAATTTGAACGCGTGATTGCCGATATCAACCGGCAGGCCGTTGATTTCACCATTCACATTGGCGATACCAAAAGCGGGTCCACCCGGTGTGACAACGTACACTACGGCAAGGTCGCCAATTGGTTCAACAGTTTCGACACGGGTCTGATTTACACGCCGGGCGACAACGAGTGGGCGGATTGTCTACGTGCTAATAACGGGGCCTATGATCCATTGGACCGGCTCTCACTGGTCCGCAAGACTTACTTTGGGTCAAACCAGTCGCTGGGCCGCCGGCCGGTAACTGTCGTGCGGCAGAGTGAAGATCCAAAGTACGCGTTGTATGTTGAAAACGCCATGCTGGTGAAGGGTCCAGCTGTGTTCGGCACGATTCACGCTATTGGCAGCAACAACAATTTGGAGTACAAGCTGGTGCAGGGAGCGGCGAACACGTTTTACGACAACGACCGGGAGTTCACGGCCCGAAACGAAGCGAATGTGGCGTGGCTTCGGAAGATTTTCGCGACCGCAAAGCAGAACAAGTCGCTGGGCATTCTCCTGGCCATGCAGGCTAACATTTTTGATGGATTTTTCGAGACGGGTACGGGCAGCACGCGAAGCGGATTCGAGGAGTTTGTTAAAGTATTGCGCGATGAGACAAACGCCTTTGCCGGCGAGGTGGTTCTGGTTTCCGGCGATAGCCACTATATGCGCGTCGATAAGCCACTGACGAACCGGTTTCCGGCCTGCACCGCTACTTCCGGAGACTGCAAAGCGTTTGACGCTTCGCTTGATGCTCGGGGTGCGCGCGTGATTAATTTCACGCGGGTAGAGGTGCCCGGGTCGGCTGACGTGCATTGGGCTCTGTGCCATGTTCGGCCGAATAGCCGAAATATCTTCCAGTTCGAGTTCATGATCGTGGCGGACAGGCCGGCTGGGGCGGCGGTGACGGCGGCGATCAGCGGTCCGGCGATGCTGGAAACGAATAGTCTCCAGGTGGGGCTGGATGCGTCCCAATCATCGACGCCCAACACCGGCGGACTCACGTATCGCTGGGACGTGCCGGCGGGGTATCCGCAGGCGGCTATTTTGAATGCCGGTACGGCGACGCCGACGATCCAGATGTCCACTCGCGGGATCTATCAGTTCACGGTAACTGTTACGGACCGGACGGGCGCGGCGAACACGGCTACCGTCACTGTCCGGTATATTTAGCGGCGCTGATTACCGCGCGCACGGGAGCTCCGGTCCACGCTGTCCGGTATGCTCCTTGCGCTCGGATGCGCTCTGTGATTGTTCCGGCGCAAACACCGACAGGGAGCCGGGCATTCGAGAATGGACATCTTGCGCCGGTTCGGGCGAGAGTCGAAACATGGATGCGGTGCCACGGCTGGTTGAGATTGCCGATTGTGCTTGTCGCCATTGCTGTCCAAATTAGCGGGTTAGTCGAGATGTGTGGGGCGCAGTGCACCGGCCAGTGCGAGGCTCAAGCTGTGTGCAAAGAATGCAGCATCTTTTCGCAGGTGTTGAAGCTGTTCCCGCGCGCGCAAATTCGAATCGGCGGTGAAGAAGCACAAGGCCGGGCGGCATGCGCGGGGCTGCAGCAGTTGGGGCCAGTTCCCGGCCATGCTGTTCTGCCAGATACCTCGGCGCTCTCCAGAAATGATCCACTTGCCATAGGTGGGCAAGGCGTTATTATCCCCGGTCCAACCGGGTCGGCGGGTCAATTCTGGAGAGTGCCGAAGTGCCTTGCCCGCCAGCGGTTTGGCGGCGGCGCGGGTAACTCTATCAGAGTACAACTGGCTCAATTGTCGAGGGCACCGAGGGGATCGCCCGGCCATTGGGGATCCGCCGCGGCTAATCGGACTATACCCTACCACTCCACTCGCACGCCCATGCGCATGGATCGCGCGCCGGGCAGATCGCCCGTGGACGAACCATTCACACCGCCCACTCCGGTGATGACACCGACGTTGGCCGCTTGCGTGATATTCACCTGCGGGTTGCTGAAGTTCTGCCGATTTAACACGTTGGTTGCCGTTAGCTCCCAACGCAGCCGGATCTGCTCGCCGAATGCGAAGTTTTTGTACAATCCGGCGTGCCAGACATTGACGTCCGGCCCCTTAATGGTGCCTTTCGCCGACGTACCGAAGCGGCCCGCCGGCGGTGCGCCGAACGCGCTCGCGTTGAACCAGCGGTTGACCGACCGTTCGCTGTCCGGCAGAGTGGCATCGCGAAGATGGTCCGGCCGGATGGTTACGTTGGCGGGAGTACGGCTGGCGGTAAACGCCGTTCCAGTGGGATCGGGACCGCTCCACAGCGGCGTCAGAAATTGGCCCGAATAGAAGCTGTGTACTCCGGAGAACTCCCAACCCCCAACCGCCGCTTCCGCCCAGCGGGAAGCACTTGAAAGGAACGGACGCCCTTTGCCGAAGGGAAGCTGGTAGATGAAGTTCACACTGGTGCGATGAGTGGGAATGTCGGAGATGACGGCGCGTTCCCGCTGGCGATCAAACGGATTTTCCAGGCTCTCGCCCCGATTCATATCGCCGATATCACGCGCCCAAACCCAGGATCCCTGCACGTACAAACCCCGCGCCATTCGCCGTTCCACTTCCGTCGTCAGGCCATTGTATTGGTGGCCGGCTCCGTTGGTGATGTAGGTGATCCCGGGATAGTTGGGGAACGGCCGTGGCTTGTCAACGAAAGCCCGCGCATCGGGTACCGGCGAGTTAAAGTTATACCCGTATTCGCCGTGACGGGTATTCGTACCGATGTAGGAGAGGCGAAACCCGGTATCCCAGTGCTGATGCTCCAAAGTTACGCTGTACTGCATACTGTAAGGGATTTTCAGATCGGGGTTGACGGCGGCGGGCAGTCCCACAGTTGACGGCCCCGCCGCGCCAGTGCTGGGGAACACCCGGGGGAAGATCACGTCGGGGTTACCCACCGGGTTGGTGTAGGTTGGTTCATTCAACACAAACGGAATGCCCCCCTGGGTAAGCTGGCGCGGCACCACGTCGTAGAAGATGCCGAAACCCGAGCGAAACACGGTCTTGTTGCCAAACGGGCGGTAGGCGACGCCGATGCGCGGCGCGAAGTTATTGCGGTCCGTGCGGACCAGCGTTCTTCCCGGTAATCCAACGGTTTTCGCTTCCACTACATCGACATAGTTGCGGGGGAAAAGCCGGCTTACCTTTCCGAGAGCTCCGTCTTCGACGACAATTTTGCCCGTGCCGATGTCGAATACGGAGGTGAGCTGTTTCTTTTCCTTCCATGGCTGGTGCAACTCATAGCGAAGGCCGACATTAACGGTCAGCTTCTTGTGGACTTTCCAGTCGTCGGCGATGAAAAAATCATTCTGCCAGCGGAAGCGGTTGAGTTGAACCGGGGCGAAGGCACGGCTCGCGCTGGTTGGAATGCCCAATAGGAAATCCGCGTAGGGATGCCCTTGTCCCGTTTGTCCAGCGCTGGTGAAGCGATTTGAGAAGTCGACCGCACCGAACAAATTGGGGCTCGCGTTCAGACTGTCGTAGGCAATCCGGGTGAGCTCAAATCCAGCCTTGACGTTATGCTTGCCTCTGGTCCAGCTCACGTGATCCTGGATCTGCTCCAAGTGATTGCGGAAGCCCGGCCGGGTGTAATCGGGCTGTGTAATCGGTTGGAGACCGAGACCGGTCCAATTCACCTTGAGCAATCCACTGATGTTCGGTAGGTCCGGCGCCAGCCCGACAATGCCGAGGGAACTGACCAGTTGAGGACCATTGATCGGCCCCTCAACGGGATTGTTATTCAAAGCGAATCCCCAACGAGCTTCGTTCAGCAGGGCGGGGGTGAAGGTGTGCGTATACGACAGAACCGCGGCGCGATTGTCCCGCTGTTGGAAACGACGCCCGATGGACGGGAGGTTGCCTTCGAAGGTGTTGTTCCGGGCCTGAAAGTAGGTATATCGGCCGTAGAAGGCGTCGGCGTTCGAGAACCGATGATCGCCGCGAGCCGTCCAGTATTTGACCGGATCACGCGGGCGAGTGGCCTGCGAGCGGAAGTTCTGGCTGGCAAACACATTGGTAGCGCCGAAATTCGGCAACGGATAAAATCGGTCCTGAATCGCGCGTGAGACTGCGTTGAGGCGGTTTGCGGGAATTCGCCTGTCCGGGAATGGCTGGCCTGTTAAAGGATCGTAGATGGACGTGGTTGCCGGAAGTCCGGAGAAGTCGCCGGCCCGCCATGCCGCCAAGGGAACGGTGGGGTTGAAGTTATCGGTCAGCAAGCTGCCTTTGGTCGTCTCATAGGAGCCAAAGAAGAACGTTTTGTTACGGCCGTTGTAGATTTTTGGCAGAACGACAGGGCCGCCGATACTCCCGCCGGGCGTGTGAGAAACACCCGTTGGTCGAACCAGCGCAAACGGATTGCGAGCCCGGAACCAGGGGCTTTGGTAGTAGTCGAACACGTTGCCATGCAGTTTATTGGTTCCGCTCTTGGAGATCATGGTGACCTGGCCGATGGTGCCGAACTCGGCCGTGTTATTGGCCATGTCGATCTTCATCTCCTGGTAGGATTCGATGAAATTCAGCAGGGGACCAATCTGCGTATTGTCCACGCCGTCGGCCATCGTAATTCCGTCGATCGCCCAGTTCGATTGGTTTCCGCGGCTGCCGGCAAAACGAATGGTGCTGCTGCCGCCGCCGGCCTGCAGAACGTTCGGCGAAAGAGCGAGAAACGCCCAGGCGCTTCGAGTGTTCAGCGGCAGCGTCTTCATCAGATAGGCGTCTTTCGTATCGGAAATCCGCGCTGTCTCCGTTTCGATGAGTGCCGCTTCCGCGGTGACTTGGATGCTGCTGTCTACAGTTCCCACTTCAAGGGAAACATCCACACGGCGGATATCGCGAGACGCCAGGGTGACGTTCGTTGCCACGAAAGCTTTGAAGCCGGGCGCGTTGACGCGAACGGTGTAACTCCCCAATTGCAGTTGGGCTATCGTGTAATTGCCCGATTCGTTGGATGCGGACTGAACCGCGATATTCGTCTCGACATTCGTGGCTACAACTTGAGCCGACGGGACGACGGATCCGGTGGAGTCCGTCACGATGCCGGTGATGCTGGCAAACGTCGTTTGCGAGTGAAGCGGGGCAATCGTTAGTAGAGCGATGGCAACCAGCCCAGCGCGGCACGGATTGAAACACATACATGCACCTCCCGAATAATCCGAAAATTATTAAAATCAGTATATACTAGCGAACGATACGACCATGCGCCGGTTTGTTTTATTGATCCTTCCGCTGTGCCGCCTTTCGGGCGCCGAGGCTCCGTTCTCGGAATCCCTGTATCCCGTGTTGAAACAAGCGGCCTGCCAGTCCTGTCATAATTTTTCCGGTGTGGCGTCGGCTACTAGGCTGCAATTTCCGGATCACTCGGCGAGCGCCGAACAAATTACCGCGTTCGGTCAGTCACTGGCTGCTTTCGTCAACCGGGATCAACCGGCGAAATCGGCGCTGCTGAACAAACCCACGAATCGGGTGGCGCACGCCGGCGGGGAACGAATAAAGCCGGGGAGTGCGGAGGAAGCAGTTCTGAAGCGGTGGATTGATCGTTTGGCGAAGCTTACGGGAGAAGATTTGCTGAGCGCGCTTCGCTACAAAGAGGATCTCCACGCGGCAAGCAAGCCCGCGCCGCCAGTCCTTCGCCGCTTGACCCACAGCCAATACAACAACACGGTTCGCGATCTGCTGGGAGAGCTAAGCCAACCCGCGAATCATCTTCCTCCGGAGGATTTTGTTAACGGTTTCAAGAATCAATATCAGGCGCAGAGTCTTTCGCCCATGTTGTTCGAAGCCTACAGCGCCGCCGCGGAAAAGCTGGCGCGGAGCTTCTTCCGGCGGGGAGAGATCGAACAGGCCATTCCCTGCAAACCGTCGCCGGGGTGCCGGACGGAATTCGTCCGGTCGTTCGGACTCAAGGCGTTCCGCCGACCTTTAACGGCGGCTGAACAGACGCGGTATGAAGCGCTGATATCCGACAAAGAGTTTCTGGCGGGCGCGCGAACCGTGATTGAAGCGATGCTGCAATCGCCGCACTTTTTGTTTCAGCTCGACGAGACATCGGATCCCGGTCTGAAACCGTATGCGGCGGCGAGCCGGCTTTCGTACTCGCTCTGGAACACCATGCCGGACGCCGCGCTGCTCGCCAGCGCCCGAAAAGGTGAGCTGAGCAAACCGGAGGGGCTGGAGCGCGTCGCCCGCCGTATGCTGGAGGATCCGCGAGCAAAAGAAGGGGCCGACGATTTCGTCTCGCAGTGGATGCGTTTTGATCGCGTGTTGGCGAGCGGCCGCGACTCGCGCTTGTATCCCGGCTTCTCGCGTAACACCGCGGTTGCGATGACGGAAGAGACCCGCCGCTTCGTCGCGGATTTGGTGTGGAAGGACCGCGACTTCACCGAAATTTTCACGGACGAACACGCCTACGTCAATGCGGAGCTGGCGACGGTTTATGAACTGCCCGCTCCGGCGGTCGAATTCGACCGGGTTCCATTCGCGGCGAACGCAGAGCGCGCCGGTGTGCTGGGCCAGGCATTGTTCCTGACGCTGACGGCGAACCCGAGCGACACCTCTCCCACCGCGCGCGGGTTATTCGTGCGAGAGCACTTCCTTTGTCAGCATGTGGCCGATCCGCCGCCAGGGGTCAGTACGAATCTGCCTCCACTGACACAGGCAAAGCCACAGACGAATCGAGAGCGGCTCAGCATGCATGTGGCCGATCAAAGTTGCGCCGCCTGTCACAACGCTGTCGATCCCATCGGCTTCGGCTTCGAGAAATTCGATGCGATCGGCCGCCGCCGCGAGAAAGCCAAGCTCGTCTTTTATCCACTCGACCGCAAGAGCAAAGAACCTCCCAAAACTTTGGAACTGGACTTAGACACCTCCGGCTGGATCTCCGGCATTCCCAATTCAAAGTTCTCCTCACCGCGGGAGCTTGGCGCCATTCTCGCGCGGACGCCGCAGTGTCAGGACTGTATCGTGAAGCAGTATTTCCGCTATGTTGCCGGACGGCCGGAGACGAATGCCGACCGGCCGCTGATCCGCAAAGTTTCCGAAGACTTTCGAAGCTCGAAGTTTCGATTCAAACATTTGATCGCGTCGATGATGGTCGCGCGGGAGTTTCCATGAGACTTCTAATTCTGATCGCCTGCAGCGCCCTCGCGAGCGCGGACGAGCGGCGCGTCGCCGAGTGGATCGTCCGCCAAGGCGGACAGGTGATGGTGGACGGCGGCGACCCCATCGCCGCCTTGTCCGATATTCCGGAAACGCACTTCCGGATTACTGGAGTTAATCTTTACGGAACGCCGGCGGTGCCGCGCGACATGGAGAGGTTAAGCGGTTTGACGGAACTCCGCGAGCTGTATCTCAGTTCTAAAACCTACAGCCCCTCCAGCGACAAAAAGGGTGAGTTCGGGGAAGAGTCTTTCCAGTTTCTCGCCAAGCTTCCAAAGCTCGAAAAGCTGCACGTCAGCCTTCATTTCCTGCCTACGATCGACATCACGGACGCCGCCTGGCGGCACATGAGCGGACACTCCCAACTGAAAGAATTACGGTTGTCGCTAACACGCATCACCAAAGCCGAAGTGCTGGCGCCCTTCGTGAATCTCCATTCGCTCGATCTCTCCCAGGCGTACGTTTCCAACGACGCGATGAAAGCATTGGCGGGCATGAAGGCGCTGAAACGTCTCAACCTGGCGGGAACCCAAGTCACCGAGCCCGGCGTGTTGTACCTGCGGGACCTCACCAATCTGGAAGACCTCGACCTGACCGGGATTCCCCTAACCGATAGCGGTTTGGAGGCGATCAAGAACTTCACGCGCCTGGAAAAGCTCAGTTTGCAAGGCGCCGCGATCACCGATGCGGGTATGGACGTTCTGCTCGGTTTTCCGGAGCTACGGGAACTCAATCTCTACCGGACGAAGATCTCCAATGCCGGACTCCAGAAGCTGGGTAAGCTGCCGCACTTGACGACCGTCGATCTTCGCTACAGCGGAGTGACCCGCGCGGGTGTCGAGGGTCTGCGGGCGTCGCTTCCGAAGTGCCGATTGCAGTTCGTTGATGCCGCCCCGCCGCCGGTTGGCCGGAAGGGTCCATCCCGGCCGGCCGGTGCCGGTGAAGCGGCGATTGCCGCGTGGATAAAGGCTTCCGGCGGCAGCACGAAAATCGTAAAGGGCCGGATCGATTCCGTATCGCTCGGGTCCACTCTGGTTAACGACCAGCAGCTTCGCCATCTGAGTTCCCTCGCCGCAATCAAAAGTCTAAGTCTGGAAGCAACGGATCTGAGCGACCTGGGTTTGGCGTCTATCGCCCGCCTCAAGAGTCTGGAAGACCTGAATCTCGGCGCCACGATGGTATCCGACCGCGGCCTGGCACACCTCTCCGGGCTTGTCCGGCTCCGGCGTCTTCGCCTATCGAACACAAAGGTGAATGGCGAAGGACTGCAGTATCTGGAGAGCCTGCCTGCGCTGACGGATCTGGATTTGAACGGAACCACCATCGACAGCACCGCGATGGCATTTATAGAGAAACTTCCAAATCTCGAAACGCTTAACCTGGCCGATACGGATGTGGGAGACGACGGCTTGCAGCGCCTGCGTTCTCTGACCAAGCTGCGCGTTCTGGACCTGAATGGGACCGATACCGGAGATGCGGGAATACCCCACCTTGCCGCCTTGCAATCCCTGCGCGAGTTACGGCTGAATTATGGGCGATTCACCGACAAAGGGATTCCCCAACTGCGGGCGCTGGCGGGATTGGAACGCCTGGAATTGATCAGCACCCGGATTACGGACGCAGGCCTTCCCTTTTTATCCGCGCTCAAAAATCTCACGGTGTTGAAGTTGAACTACACGAAAACTTCGGACAAGACGCTGGAGCTGCTTCGTGGCGCGTCCCACTTGCGCGAGTTGACTTTGGACCACACCGAAGTCACCGACCTCGGCGTGGCCGCGCTGCAATCGCTGGCTAGTTTGAAGTCACTCGATCTTTACCATACGCAGATTTCCGAAGATGGCGCCAAACGGCTTGCGGCCTCGCTACCGGAATGCAAGATCGCCTGGCAGCTAGAGTCGGCCGGCCGGCGGGGGATCTAAAGAGATGTTATTGGCTCTGTTCGCTATCGGCAGTCTCATCGACGCTCTTGGCGGACGCGTTGACCGCGATGCCGGCAATCAGATTACCGGACTGCATCTGCGCGCGAGTTGGGTGACGGACGGGGATCTGTTGGAGATAGGCCGGCTTCCTCAACTGCGGCGTCTCGATCTCTCGCAAACCAGGATTACCGACCAGGGCATGGCGTATCTGAAATCGGCCACTGGCCTTCGGGACGTCAATCTTGCCTATGCCGAGAAGATCGGCGATCCGGCCCATGCGGTGATTAAGCACTGGAAGAATTTGCAGCGTCTGAACCTCCGCGGCACTTTGGTCAGCGATGAGACGGCGGCAGCGGCGGCCGCTCTTCCCGATCTTGAATTTCTCGATATTGCCGATTCAATCGTGGGCGATGTTGGGGTGGATGCCCTGACGGCGGCGCGGAAGCTGAAAGCGCTTGCGATGGGAAACACTCGAATCTCCGAAGCTGGCTTCCAATCGCTGCGACAGTTTACCACCCTCTCGCATCTTGACCTGAGCGGCAAGCGTCACGGCGCGCCTTCCAAAATCAGCCAACGGGGAATCGAAGCGATTGCGTCGCTCCGGCAACTGCGCAGCCTGCGCCTTGGGCATTCTTCATTCCCGGATAAAGACTTGGCGGTGCTGGCCACGATGCCTGGGATCGAGGAGCTTGGGCTGGAATTTTGCCCGGACGTCGCCGATGGAGCTTTGCGGAATTTGATTGGGTGGAAGAGTCTTCGGCGGGTGGATCTGCACGGGACGAAGG